>SIRV01000394.1 GCA_004366195.1 Actinomycetota bacterium | reverse complement strand
GATCGTGGCCGGCGCGCTGGTGCTGGTGCGTGTGATGCGCCGGTTCGGCTTCGAGCGGACCCTGGTCTCCGAGACGGACATCCTCGACGGCCTGGTCCTCGAGATGCTCCGGGCGTCGGAGGGGCGCGGGGTTCGGTAGGCTTCCCCGGCCGTGAGCAGGGCCCGGAAGCGACAGCTGGCGCGCCAGTACGAGCGGAGGCTCGCCGAGCGCCGAGCGCGGGAGCGCCGGCGTCGGGCGGCCGTCGCCGCGGCCTCCGTGGTGGGGGCGCTGGGCCTGCTGGTGGCGTTCTTCGCCTTCGTCGCCGGCGGCGGCGAGCCGACGCCCTCCCCGAGCCCCAGCGCCCGCGTCACGGGTCCGACCGGCGGGAAGCCGGGGAAGCGCACCGGGACGGTGACGCCGAGCCCCGGCCCGGTCGAGGTGGCCTGCGGAGCCGAGGCCCCGAGGGGCGCGGACCGGCCGAAACCCCAGTTCTCGGCCCCGGCCCAGGTGCTCGAGGGAGGGAAGCGGTACACGGCGACCCTGCGCACCTCCTGTGGGGAGGTGGTGATCGAGCTCCTCGCCGAGGACGCCCCGGAGACGGTGAACTCCTTCGTGTTCCTCGCGCAGCGGGGGTACTTCGACGGCACGCGGATCCACCGGATCGACGCCGACCTCGACGTGATCCAGGGCGGCGACCCCACCGGGACCGGCTCCGGCGGGCCCGGGTACACGATCCCCGACGAGCTCACGGGGGAGGAAACGTACGGGCCGGGCACGGTGGCGATGGCCAACGACGGTCCGGGCACCGGCGGGAGTCAGTTCTTCATCGTGACCGGGCAGGGCGGCCACCGGCTGGACGCGGATCCGGCGTACACGGTCTTCGGGCGCGTGATCCGAGGCATGGACGTCCTGCGCCGCATCGCCGAGCTGCCGATCGCCGATCCCGAGGCCGCCGCGGCGGGCGACCTCCGTGGACAGCAGCCGGCCCAGGCCGTGTACATCGAGGAGGTCGTGGTCCGGGCGCGGTAGCGCGGGGGCCGGTGCGCTCGGGGCGCCGCCCGGTTACCCTGCTCGATAGGCTGGTATCAGGGCCCGGGTGTCGGAACCGGTAGACGACGGCGCCTTAAAAGCGCTTGTCCCGGAAGGGACGTGTGGGTTCGAGTCCCACCCCGGGCACGAGGGCGTCGCGGCGGGCGCCCCGTTCGGCGGCGCATCCCGGCTCCCCGGCGCGTCAACACGGGAACGGCGCTCCGGCGTCTCCCGCTCAACCCGTCAACGGGTGGACGACCCTGCTGCGTCTCGCCGCAGGACGGTGTGAACCCGTTGACGGCCCCGTCCGCGGACGCTCCGGTCAACGGGTTGACGTGTGGGCGCCCTGTGGGGGTCGCGCATCGTCAACCGGTTAACGCGTGAGCCCCCGAGGGAGGTCGCGCATCGTCGACGGGTGGCGCCCCCACGCTCGAGGGGGGTCGCGCATCGTCGACGGGCACGCGCCCGCCTCGAGCCGTCTCGCTCACCCCGCGAGCTCGCCCGCACGGTACCGCCTCCCGAGCTCCTCGATCAGGTCGGCCGCCTTCGTCTTGCCGTCGCGGCGGCGGATCTCCTCGCCCTCGCGCGCCATCCGCTCCCGCAACGCGCCGTCCCCGAGCAGCCGCTCGATCGCCTCGTGCAGCTCGCGCTCCTCGAACCGGTACGTGTCGAGGCGCACGCCGTAGCCGAGCTCGTGCACGCGCTGCGCGTTGTCGTACTGGTCCCAGAACAGGGGCAGCACGATCATGGGTTTGCCGAAGTGGAAGGCCTCGGTCGTGGTGTTGTTCCCCCCGTGGGTGATCACCAGGTCCACCAGGGGGATGATCGAGGTCTGCGGCACCCGGGCCTCGCCCCACATGTTCTCGGCGAGCTCGAACTCGTCGGCCCGCGGACCCTTGGACACGATGTACCGGTGGGGCGTCCGCGAGAGCACGTCCACCAGCCGCTGCATGAGCTCGACGTCGGCCGAGCCGAGCGAGCCGAGCGAGAGGTAGATCAGCGCCCCCTCGCCGTCCCGCAGGTGCTCTGGGACGTCGAAGGGTTCCTCGGTCTCGCGGACGCTCGAGTCCAGGCGGTGCCAGGTCGGCGCGAGCGGACGGGAGCGACGGTAGTCGGCGAACTCGGGGTACAGGTAGAGGTTCAGGTACTTGGACTCGTGGATGAACTCGAGGTAGGGCAACGGCGGCGCGCCGGCCTCCACCACGAACGCGTTCGTGGCCTCCCAGAGCTCTCGATGGGTGCGCTCGTACTCGGCGCGGAACTCCTCCCACCCGGTCCGGTCGTCGCTCGGGTAGCCGCTGAACACCGGCGGGAGGTCCGGGTCCTTGATCTCCAGCGGGTTGCAGGACACGATCCGTACCCACGGCGCCCCGTGGGTGAGGAGGGCGGGGAAGCAGCAGACGTTGTCCTCGACGATCACGTCGGGCCGGACGCGGTCGAGGATCTCGCGGAGGTGCTCCTCGCAGTACCGGGCGCCGTCGATGAGCGACTCCCACACCGGGCGGATGAAGGAGTCGAGCTGCTCGATGGTGGGCTTGCGGAACTCGGGAGCGGTCTGCGTGATGAAGTCCGTCCAGAACTGCCCGGCGTCCTGCTCCTCCTCGGGCGGCGGCGCCAGGTCCACGAGGTCCTCCTCGAAGCCGAGGGGCTCGAGGCGGCCCTTCCAGGAGGCCTCAGCGGCGAAGACCACCCGGTGCCCCCGCCGCTCCAGGA
>SIRV01000393.1 GCA_004366195.1 Actinomycetota bacterium | reverse complement strand
GTTGAAGATGTCCTCGAACGAGGGACCCTTACCCCCAGCCCCGCGGGGCCCCAGGGGAGGGAGCCGGTGCCACTTTCGATGGCGGAGCGGAGAGCGGTGACGAAGGAGATGGCCAAGCGCTACGCCAGGGCGGGGAAGAAGGAGAAGGGCAGGATGCTCGATGAGCTCTGCGCCCTCACCGGGTGGAGCCGCCGGCACGCCCGCCGGGCCCTGCGGGGGGCCGTGGACGGGCCCCGCCCGCGACCCCCGCGGGTCCGGGGACGTCCCCGGACCTACGGCGAGGAGGTGCTGGGGCCGCTGCGGAGGATCTGGGCCACGCTCGGCGGCCCCTGCGGCAAGCGCCTGGCCCCGTTCCTCGGCGAGGCCGTGGAGGCGATGGAGCGCTGCGGGGAGCTCGAGCTCACCCCCGAGGTCCGGGCCAAGCTGCTCTCGATCTCCGCGGCGACCATCGACCGGCTCCTCGCCCCCGAGCGCCGCCGGCTCCAGGTGAAGGGCCGCTCCGGCACCAAGCCCGGGACCCTCCTCCGCTCCCAGATCCCGATCCGGACCTTCGCCTGGTGGGACGAGCGCCGCCCGGGGTTCTGCGAGGTCGACCTCGTGGGCCACGAGGGCGGGGATCCCTCCGGCCAGTTCTGCCAGACGCTCAACCTCACCTGCGTGGCGACGGGGTGGACGGAGATGCGGGCCGTGCCGAACAAGGCCCAGCGGTGGGTGTTCGAGGCGCTCCTCGACATCGAGAGGACCCTGCCCTTCCCCCTGCTCGGGCTGGACTCCGACAACGGCTCGGAGTTCATCTACGACCACCTGTTCGGCTACTGCTCCGAGCGCGGGATCACCTTCACGCGCTCCCGGGCGTTCCGCAAGAACGACAACTGCTTCGTGGAGCAGAAGAACTGGACCGTCGTCCGCCAGCAGGTCGGCTACGCCCGCTACGACACGCCCCAGGAGCTCGAGGTCCTGCGGCAGCTCTACTCCCACCTGCGGCTGTACGTGAACTTCTTCCAGCCCCAGATGAAGCTCATCGAGAAGACCCGGGAGGGGGCCAGGGTCCGTAAGCGCCACGACACCCCCCGCACCCCCTACCGCAGGGTCCTGGAGTCGGCCGAGGTGTCTCCGGCGGTCAAGGTGAGGCTAACCCGGCAGTACCGACGGCTGAACCCGGTGGAGCTCAAGCGCGCGATCGCCCGCTGCCAGGACGAGCTCCTCCGGCTGGGCAGGCTCAAGCAGGCGAGGAAGGAGGTGAAGGCCCCTCCGGCGAACCACCCGTGGAGGACATCATTCGTGAGGCAACGAAGGGCCGCTACGAGGACATCTTGAAACGAGGCAACAAGGTCAGATACATAGGTGCGATAGCGCGTGGTACCCCGGGCGGTGGACCTGGCTCCTCGCGCGGGTGGCCAACGGCGCGCCGTGGGTGGCCGACCTCATCGCCGACCGGGCGGTGACGGAAGCCGCCCGCCGCACCGGCCGCCTCGTGGGCCGCCCGCGCTGATGCGGGCTCACGCGAGGGAGTCCAGGGCGGCGCGCAGGCGGGTCGCAGGGCCGCGGACGCCGAGCTCGTCTGCCAGCGCTCGCAGGGCCTCGTCGTCGCGCTCGCCCCGCCAGCGGTCGACGGGCGCGTCCAGGTTCACCGGGACGAGGCGCCGCATCGTCGCGAGGTACCCGCGCGCCTCCCGCAGCCCCGCCCGGAGCGTGGGCTTCGAGGCGAGCATTCCGGGCGTCGGCTCCTCAGTCTCGGCCTCGGCGAGGATCCGCTCGAGCGAGCCGTAGGCTTGGAGCAGGGCGCGTGCCGTCTTCTCACCGACGCCCGGCACGCCGGGGAGCCCATCGCTCGGGTCGCCCCGCAGGATCGCGAGGTCCGCGTACCGCGAGGGAGGCACCCCGTACCGTTCCACGACGGCGGCCTCATCCAGCTCGAGCAGGTCCGAGACCCCGCGCACGGTGAACAGCAGTCGCACGACCTGGTCGCGCACGAGCTGGATGAGGTCGCGGTCGCCGCTCACGATCTCCAGGCGCTCGTCCGGGCCGGCCTCCGCGCAGATCGCGCCGATCGCGTCCTCGGCCTCCCAGCCGCGCGTCATCGCCTGCTCCATCTCCGTGAGGTCGAGGAGCTGCCGGAGCATGCTGAACTGCTCCGGGAGGCCGTCGGGGTCGGGTGGCCGGTTGGCCTTGTACGCCGGGTAGAGGTCGGTGCGCGCCGTCGGACGCCACTCGTGGTCGTAGACGTGGACGATCCGTCCGGGTCGGCGCGCGAGGGCGAGCCTCGCGACCATGTCCAGGTACCCGTGGATCGCGCCGACGGGTCGCCCGGCCGGCGAGCGCACGCCGTCGCCGAGCGCGAAGTGCGCCCGGTACATCAGGCTCGACACGTCGAGGAGGATGGTGCGCACTTGGTCCTCCTCGCGCCCCCAGGGCCTGGACCGCGAATCAGGGGCGCGGACGATCTCCCGCCGTCAGGCGTGGGCTTCGGCGATGAGCCGACGGACGTTCTCCGCGCTCCGCTCCATCAGCGTGGTCAGGAAGGCCTCGGCCTGCTCGTCGACAGCGAAAACAAGCAGGCCGCGAACCATCGACCGGCCTCGTCTTCGATCGACGCCCAGCCATGCTCCCTGCCTAGGATAGTGATCGCGCTCATCCGCGACCGCAAGGGTCGGGCGGTGGTCGTTGTGAGGGTCCCCTGTTCCCCTTCGGAGCGAGGGTGACTCCGGCGGCGTGGCTTCGCTCAGGCGCGGAGGCGCTCGCCGGCTGGGTCCCAGAGGGGGCTCTGGACGACCTCGGCGGGGCGGGGCTCGCCGAGGACCTCGACCGTGAGGCGGGTGCCGGGCTCGGCGAGCTCGACCGGCAGGTACGCGTGGGCGATCGTCGCGCCCACCACGTGGCCGCGGTCGGCGCAGGCCACGTAGCCGACCACCTGCTCGCCCTCGAGCACTGGCTCGTCGCCGTGGGGGAGCGCGTCGGCGGTCTCGACCACCAGGCTCGCGAGCCGGCGCCGGATCCCCTCCTCGCGCTGGCGGAGCAGGGCCTCGCGCCCGATGAACCCCTCCTTGTCCAGGGCGACGAGGCGCTCCAGGCCGGCCTCGAGGGGCGTGAACTCCGGGCCGATGTCGGCCCCCCACAGGCGGTAGCCCTTCTCCATCCGGAGCGACTCGAGCGCCCGGTAGCCGAAGTCCGCGAGGCCGAGGGGCTCGCCGGCCTCGAGCAGCTGCTCGTAGGTGGCGCGCAGGTGCTCGATCGGCAGATGGAGCTCCCACCCGAGCTCACCCTCGTAGCTGATCCGGAGGGCGAGCACCTCGGGCGCGGAGCCGACCCGGATCGTGCGGGCGGAAAGGTACGGGAAGGCCTCGTTCGAGAGGTCGGCGTCGGTGAGCCGCGAGAGGAGCTCTCGGGACCGCGGGCCCGCCAGCGTGAGCACGCCGTACCGGCCGGTCACGTTCTCGAGCACGACCGAACCGTCCTCCGGCAGGTGGCGCGCGATCCAGTCGAGGTCGTGGGCCTCGGTGGCCGCGGCGCTCACCACGTACCAGCGGCCCTCCGCGAGGCGCGTGATCGTGAGGTCGCACTGGATCCCGCCGGCCTCATCGAGCATCTGGGTGACGACGATGCGGCCGTCGGCGGCGGGCAGCCGGTTGGCGCAGAGCCGGTCGAGGAAGGGCAGGGCGCCCGGCCCGCGCACCTCGTACTTGGCGAAGCTCGTCTGATCCAGGACCCCGACCCGCTCGCGCACGGCGCGGCACTCCGCGGCGACGTGCTCGAGCCAGTTCGGCGTGCGGAACGTGAGCTCGTCGGCGGGCTCGACCCCCGGCGGGGCGAACCAGAGGGGCCGCTCCCAGCCGAACCGGAACCCCATGACCGCTCCCCGTTCGCGCAGCCGGTCGTAGAGAGGGTCGGTCTTCACCGGCCGGCCGGCGGGCCGCTCCTGGTGGGGGTAGTGGATCGCGTACTCGTGGCCGTAGACGTCGAGGGCCTTCGGCACGAGGTAGGGCTCGGTCGCCGCGTACGGACCGAAGCGGCGGACGTCCACCTCCCAGAGGTCGATGCTCGGACGGCCCTCCACGATCCACTCGGCCGCGTACTTCCCCGCGCCGCCGCCGAAGACGATCCCGAAGATGCTGAAGCCGGCGAGCACGAAGAGGTCGCGCACGCCCGGCACCCATCCCATCAGGCACCGCCCGTCGGGCGTGTAGCCGTCGGGGCCGTTCACGATGCGTCGGATGCCGACCGACCTGAGCGCGGGGACCCGCTCGGTCGCGAGCTCGAGCACGCCCTCGATCCGGGGCAGGTCCTCGGGGAGGAGCCGCTGCTCGAAGTCCCACGGCACGCCCTCCACCGCCCAGGCCGCCGCCTCCGGCTCGAAGGGCCCGACGAGGAGGCCGTCGCCCTCCGCGCGGAGGTAGAAGGAGCGCTCGGGGTCGCGGACCACCGGGATCTCGCGCTCGAGCCCGGCGAGCTCGGGCACGGCGTCGGTCACGAGGTAGTGGTGCTCCAGGGGCACGATGGGGAGCTCGACCCCGGCCATCCGCCCCACCTGCCGGGCCCACATGCCGGCGGCGTTCACCACGATCTCCGCCTCAAGGCTCCCGCGGTCGGTCTCGACGTCCCAGCCGCCGCCCCGGCGCGGGCGCAGCGCCGTCACGCGGGTGCGCCGCTCGATGCGGACCCCGCGCTCGCGCGCCAGGCCGGCCAGGGCGTTCGTGATGCTGCTCGGGTCGGCGTAGCCGTCGATGGGGATCCACAGGCCGCCGAGGACGTCGTCCAGCTCGAGCAGGGGGCAGAGCTCGAGGATCCGCTCGCGGACCACGAGCTCGAAGGGAAGGCCGAGGACCTTCGCGCGACCGACCGCCTGGCGGTACTCGTCCATGCGATCCGGCGAGGAGGCGAGGCGGACGCTCCCGACCTCGCGGAAGCCGGTCGGCCGGCCCTCGGCCTCGAGGCGCCGGTAGAGCGCGATGCTCTCGGCGAGGAGGCGGGTGAGGTTGCGACTCGCGTTGAAGTGGGTGCAGAGGCCGGCCGCGTGCCAGGTGGAGCCGCTCGCGAGCTCGCCCTTCTCCAGGACGACGACGTCGGTCCAGCCGAGCTCGGCGAGGTGGTAGGCGAGGCTGACGCCGCCGATGCCGCCACCGATGATCGCGACGCGGGCTCGCGGATCCACGCGCCGCATCCTAGTCGGATGCGGCGACGCGTGTCGTTGCGCCGGAGCGCGCCGCAGCGTCAGGCCACGGTGATCTCGCCGACCATGCCGGAGCGCTCGTGGAACCGGCAGACGAACGGCAGGGAGCCGCTCTCGGGGAGGGTGACCTCGACCTGCACGCCGTCGCTTGGCGAGAGCTCCTCGTCGATCCCGAGGTCCTCGATGGTGAACGTGTGGGAGACGCTCGAGCCGTTCTCGACCTCGATCGTGAGCGCCTGGCCGGGCGAGGCCCGCAGCTCGGCCGGGGTGAAGGAGAAGTCCTCGATGCCGATCCGGACGCTCGTCATGCCGGAGACGTCCACCGGCCCCGCCGGTCCGGTCGCCCCACCGCCGCCGGTGCCACCGCCGGTCGTGGGCGAGCCCCCACCGCCCGAGCTCGAGCCACCGCACGCGACAAGGGTCGCTGCCACGAGTGCCGCCAGGATGAGCCGTGTCGTGCCCCGCATCCCTCCTCCTTCGGTCGTGTCCGGCGGGTCCTACGGGTGGGCCGCGGGCGCGGTTCACGCCACGGACCGGTGAACGCCGGACGCCCCTCGTCCGTACACCACGGTCGGGATACGCTCGGACCATGCCCGATCCGACCGGCGACGCGCAGCTGATGCGGGCGTTCGCGGGGCGCGACCCCCGCGCCGCGCGAGCGCTCTACGACCGCTACGCCGGCCGCATCCTCGGGCTCGGCCTCGTCATGCTCGGCGACCGGGCCGCGGCGGAGGATCTCGTGCAGGACACCTTCGTGAAGCTCTGGCGGAGCGCGGACCGCTTCGACCCCTCCCGGGGACGCCTCGACACGTTCGTGCTCATGCTGGCGCGCTCGCTCGCGGTGGACGCGCTCCGGCGGCGGGTGGCCGAGGCACGCTCCTACCGCCGGCTCGGCGTGCCGGGCGAGGCCGACGCCCGCGCCGGCCCCGAGGAGCTCGCGACCACCGGGGACCTCGCGGCGCGGGCGCGGGCTGCGATGGCGCGCCTCTCGGACGAGCAGCGCTCGGCCCTGGAGCTCGCGTACTTCGGCGGCCGGACCACGGCCGAGGTGGCCGAGCTCGAGGGCATCCCGCTCGGCACCGCGAAGACGAGGATCCACGCGGCCCTCCTGAAGCTCCGTGAGGCGATGGCCGAGGCGCGGGAGGTGGGCCCGTGACCTGCGCCGAGGTGCGCGAGCGCCTGTCCGATCACCTCCTCGCTCAGCTCCCCGAGGTCGAGGAGCTCCGGGTCCGCCGTCACCTACGAGGGTGCGGGCCCTGTCGAGCCGAGCTCCGGGCCCTGGAGGAGGGGCTCGCCGTGTTCACCGCCACCTTCCCGCCGGCCGAGCCGCCGGGCGAGCTGCGCGAGCGCGTGCTCGGCGCGCTCGAGGAGGAGTGGCGGGAGACGCCGGCCGGGCGCCCTCGGCGGCCGATCGCGGCGTGGCTCACGGCAGCCGCGGCGGTGCTCGCGCTCGTCGTGGCGGTGACGTGGGGCGCGAGCCAGGCCCGGCGGGCCGAGCGGGCGGCGGACGAGGCGGCGAGCTACGAACGGGTGCTCGCCACGCTCGGCGGCACCGGGTTCCGCGTGGGCGAGATCCGCCCCGTCGGCGCGAGCGGGATCCGCGGCAGCGTGCTCGTGTACCGCTCAGCGTGGGGGCGGTCGTGGGCGGCGGTCTTCCTCCGCGTCCCCGAGGGAGAGGAGGGGCTCCGGGCCGCGCTCACCGGTCCCGGCGGCTTCACCCTCCCCTTCGGCGACCTCTGGTTCGAGGACGGCGAGGGCTGGGGCTGGCTCACCACCGAGCTCGAGGTGGAGGGCGTCGACCGCGTGTGGATCCGCGACGAGGACGGGACGCTCGTCGCCTCGGGCCAGGTCGCCGAGGCCTGACCCCGCATCCCGATCAGGAGCCGAAGTCGATGAGCTGGATAGGTCCCTGGAGCTTCGCACGTCCGTTCGTGACCAGGAACTCCATCCCCGGATCGCCGTCCGCCTCGATCGCGGCGACGGACTGCCCGCTCCCCTGTGAGGTGTTCGGGATATCGGCGCGGAAGAACGCCGCGCCGGTGCCGTCATTCACCAGGAAGACGTCCGGCAGGTTGTAGCTCCCCTCGGAGTACCCCGAGTACACGAGGTACAGGTCGGGGAACCCATCCCCGTTGACGTCACCGGCCGCGATACGGTTCCCGCCGCCGCCGAAAGCACATCCCGCCCAGTTCATGCCGCGTCGGTAGGCCACCTCGAAGGCGCCGTCCCCCCGTTGTAGGTAGATCTGGAAGAGCGTGCGGAACATGACCGCGAGGTCGGGACGGCCATCCATGTTGAGATCTTCCCAGAGGGCGTCGCACCACCTCCCGGAGATGCCGAGGGAAGCCGCGACATCCACGAATGTCAGTCCGCCTTCGTTCCGGTAGACCTGTAGGCCGATCGAGGGGCCGTGTGCGCAGACGACGAGGTCGATATCCCCGTCGAGGTCGAAGTCGGACGGTTCGGCGCATTGGCCGCCGATCTGTCGGTCGACCCCGTACTCGGGCGCGGGGCTGAACGTCCCGGGTGGTGACTGGAGGAAGAACCGGTTCGGCGTCGGCTGGCTGTCTGCGCGTGGGTAGTGATTGCCGATGAACAGGTCCAGGAGCCCATCGCCGTTGGCATCGAAGAGGGCTGGTTCCCGTCCTCGTCCGAGCGGATCGGTTGCGCCCCAGGCATCGATGGCGCGTTCGAGCCCGTGCTCAGGGGTCTGGAGCCAAAGCTCGTTCACCTTCGGTGGATAGAGGGGGTGTCCAGCACCGACGGAGCAGTACGCGTCGGAGAGCCCGTCGAGATCGACATCCCCCCATACGCAGTCGTGCCGGTCGTTCCGGGGGAAGAGCCCTGGGAAGATCTGCGTGAAGCGGCCGGAGCCGTCATTCGCGAAGAAGATCATCTCGAGACCGCCGTGCCGGTTGTAAAGGAAGTCCTGATCGCCATCGAGATCGAAGTCGTGAACGAAGGTCCCATACGATCGCGTGATCTGGGCGATGCCTGCTTCAGCGGCTCGATCGGTAGCCGCAAGGTCGACCCAGATCTCGCCTGGGTAGTCGACGTTGAGGCGGTAGCTCGCGGCGCCGGTCCGCGCCCGCACACCCAGCCACCAGGTACCCATGATCGTCGCCTCTGCGCTCACCTGCTCGGGTCTCGCCCACGTGGAGGTTGCCGACGCGACCGTTCGGCGAAGGGGGTCCTGTAGGAACAGGTTGAGGTCAGCGCTTGAGGAGCTCCAATCCAACAGAGCCCGTACCTCGCCGACCTGCCCCACCGTCACCTGATGCCAGCGGATCGCGGTGCCCGATGCGTCCACCCACCCGCTGAACGTTGCGGCGTCCGCCCACGCAGGCGGTCGAGCGAGGTATCCGTCCCCCGCGACTAGGAGGATCGCCAGGGATGCCTTGAGGGCAAGGCGAGCGCGCCGAGACGCCATACGATACGCCTAACATAGGGAGCGCTTCCACGCAACTCCCGTCCACGCAACTCCCCTGACGCTTCCGGACCGGGCTCCGGGCTGCTTCCCCGGCCTCAGCTCCCGCGGCCGGGACCTTTGAGATCGGAAGACGACCTCCCTGTCCGGTGCATCATCGCAGGGCGCCGGCGGTACGCTGACCGAACTGGGCCGGTACGTCAAGGAGGCCGTCGTGGAGCTGCACCGGAACTACGTGGGGGGCGAGTGGGTCGAGGGCGCCAGCGTCGCCGGGGACGTGAACCCGTCGGATCTCTCGGACGTCATCGGCGAGTACGCGATGGGCGACGCCGAGCAGGTGGACGCCGCGGTCGAGGCGGCCGCCGCCGCGGCACCGGCGTGGGCGGCCGCCACGCCGGCAGAGCGCTTCACCGCGCTGGAGAAGATCGGGCTCGAGCTCGCCGCGCGGGCCGAGGAGCTCGGGACCCAGCTCTCGCGGGAGGAGGGCAAGCCGAGGGCCGAGGGCATCGCGGAGGCCCAGCGCGCGGCGTGGATCTTCCGCTACTTCGCCGGCGAGGCGCTCCGCATCGCGGGCGAGCACATCCGCTCGGTCCGCCCCGGCGTGGACGTGGACGTGCTGCGCGAGCCCCTCGGGGTGGTGGGGGTCATCACGCCCTGGAACTTCCCCCTCGCCATCCCGGCGTGGAAGATCGCGCCGGCCCTCGCCTACGGGAACGCGGTGGTGTTCAAGCCGGCCCAGCTCGTCCCGGCGAGCGCCTGGTCCCTCACGGAGATCATCAGCCGCGCCGGCCTGCCGCCGGGGACCTTCAACCTGGTGAACGGGAGCGGGAGCCGGGTCGGAGACGCGCTCGTCCGCCACCCGAACGTGCGCGGCGTGACCTTCACCGGCTCGCAGGCCGTGGGCCGGGAGGTGGCGCTCGCCTGCGCCGGCCGCTTCGCCAAGGTCCAGCTCGAGATGGGGGGCAAGAACCCCCTCGTCGTGCTCGACGACGCAGACCTCGACGTGGCCGTGGACTGCGCGATCCAGGGGGCGTTCTTCCAGACCGGGCAGCGCTGCACCGCGAGCAGCCGCCTCATCGTCACCGCCGGGATCCACGACCGCTTCGTCGAGGCCATGGTCGAGGCGATGAAGCGTCTGCGGGTCGGCCACGCCCTCGAGGAGGGCACGCAGATCGGCCCCGTCGTCGACGAGGGGCAGCTCAAGCAGGACCTGGACTACCTGCAGATCGGTCTCGCCGAGGGGGCCGAGCTCGCCTTCGGCGGGGAGCGCCTGGAGCGCGAGACCGAGGGCTACTTCCTGCAGCCGGCGCTCCTCGTGGAGACGCGGAACGACATGCGCGTGAACCGCGAGGAGATCTTCGGGCCCATCGCCACGGTGATCCGGGTGGCCGACGCCGAGGAGGCGCTCGCCGTGGCCAACGACACCGAGTACGGGCTCTCGGCCGGGGTGTGCACGACCTCGCTGAAGCACGCGGCGCGGTTCCGCGACGGGCTGCAGGCCGGCGTGGTCACCGTGAACCTGCCGACCGCCGGTGTGGACTTCCACGTGCCCTTCGGAGGCACGAAGGGCTCGAGCATGGGCAGCCGCGAGCAGGGCCGCTACGCGATCGAGTTCTTCACCCAGGTGAAGACGGCCTACACGCGTCCGTGAGCGAGCGCTCGACCGAGACCGCGGCGCTCCGGAACCCCACCGTGTTGGGGGTGGGGCTCGCGAGCCTGCTCTCCGACACCGGCCACGAGATGGCGACGGCCGTGCTGCCGGGGTTCCTCTCCTCCATCGGCGCGTCGGCCGCGGCGCTCGGCGCGGTCGAGGGGATCGCCGACGGCGCGATGTCGGTGTCCAAGGCCGCCGGGGGCGCGCTCGCGGACCGGCCGGGCGCCGACCGGGCGAAGATCGCCGCGGCCGGGTACCTCGTCACGGGGCTGGGGTACGGCTCGTTCGCGCTCGCGAACTCGTGGCCCCCGGTGGCGGTGGGGCGCGCCGTGGCCTGGGCGGCCCGCGGGGCGCGGAGCCCGGCGCGGGACGCGATCCTCGCCGGCGCGGTGCCCCCCGAGCAGCTCGGCAGGGCTTTCGGGGTGGAGCGGGCGGGGGACTCGATCGGGGCGATCCTCGGCCCGCTCCTCGCCGCGGCCCTCCTCGGCCTGGTCGGCTACCGCTGGCTGTTCGCCATCGGTCTGCTGCCGGCGATCGGCGCCGCCCTGTCGATCCTGCTCGTCGGACGGGGGGCGAAGCGGGCGGTCACGGTCGCCCACCACGTGGGCGTGCACCTGCGGGACCTCGTCACCGCGCCGGGCCGGTTCCGCTCGCTCCTCGCCGGCGTCGGCCTGTACGGTCTCGGGAACTTCTCGGCCACGCTCCTCGTGCTCCGCGCGACCGACGTGCTCGCGGCCGAGGGCTGGAGCCGTACGGCCGCGGCCCGGACGGCGGTCCTCCTGTACACGGCGCACAACGCCGCGAACGCCGCGGCCGCCTACCCGGCCGGCGCCCTCGCCGACGCGACCTCCCGGCGACTGGTCCTGATCCTCGGCGCCCTGGTGTTCGCTCTGGCCTGCCTGGGGTTCGCGCTCTCGCCGACCGCCGTTCCCGTGCTCGGGCTCCTGTTCATCGCGGCCGGGGTCTCGCGGGGGCTCGTCGAGACCGCCCAGGGGAGCCACGCCGCCG
>SIRV01000392.1 GCA_004366195.1 Actinomycetota bacterium | reverse complement strand
TGCCACCAGGTGTCGACGATCGGACACCGGCCCCCGCCGATCACCTCCCAGTACCAGACCCAGGCCTCGGGGTTGATCGGCTCCCCGACCGTCCCGAGCAACCGGAGGGAGGAGAGGTCGTGCTTGGCCGGGTACTCCGTCCCCCAACGCATGAAGGCGCGGATCGCCGTCGGGGCCGTGTAGAGGATCGTGACCCCGTACCGCTCGACGATCTCCCACCAGCGGTCCTTGTCCGGCCAGTCCGGCGCCCCCTCGTAGATGATGGAGGTGGTGTGGTTGGCCAGCGGCCCGTAGACGATGTACGAGTGGCCCGTCACCCAGCCGATGTCCGCCGAGCACCAGTAGATGTCCTCGTCGTGGATGTCGAAGATCATCCGGTGCGTGGCCGCGACGCCGGTCAGGTACCCCCCCGTCGTGTGCACGATCCCCTTGGGCTTCCCGGTCGTGCCGCTCGTGTACAGGAGGTAGAGGACGTCCTCGGCGTCCATCTCCTCGGGCGGACACTCCGCCGGCTGCTCGGCGACGAGGTCGTGGTACCAGAGGTCCCGACCCGGCGTGAACGGGTGGTCGCCGCCGGTCCGCCGCACCGTGATGACGTGCTCGACGCTCGGGCACTCCCTCAGGGCGTCGTCGGCGGCCTTCTTCAGCTCGACCACCTGGCCCCGGCGGTAGCCGCCGTCCTGGGTGATGAGGACCTTGGCCTGGGCGTCCTGGATCCGGTCCCGGAGGGCCTCCGAGGAGAACCCCCCGAAGACCACGGAATGCGGGGCGCCGATCCGCGCGCAGGCCAGCATGGCGATCGGCAGCTCCGGGATCATCCCGAGGTAGATGGCCACCCGGTCGCCCCGACGCACGCCGAGCGCCTTCAGGGCGTTCGCGAACCGGCCGACCTCCTCCAGCATCTGCGCGTACGTGATGCTGCGCCGGTCGCCGGGCTCACCCTCCCAGTGGTAGGCGATCTTGTCGCCCCCGCCGGCCTCGACGTGGCGGTCGAGGCAGTTGTACGAGGCGTTGAGCTTGCCCCCCACGAACCACTTCGCGAAGGGCGGCGTCCACTCCAACACGGTGTCCCAACGCTTGAACCAGGTGAGCCGCTCGGCCTGCTCGGCCCAGAACCCCTCGGGGTCCGCAGCGGCCCGCTCGTAGATCGAGGGATCCTTCACGATCGCGTTGGCCGTGAATCCCGGGGGCGGCTCGAAGATCCGGTGCTCCGACAGGAGCGCGGCGATCTGCTGCTGGGACTCGGCCATCCTGGACCTCCATCTCGGCAGTGTGCCCGCCATCGTATCCGGAGGAACCTCGAGCGCGCGACCCCCTCCCGGGCCGTTCGAGGGGCCGTCCCGCGGTCCTTCGGCCTACCGCCCTCGGTGCTTGCATCGAGCGGCCTCTCGGGCGACCATCCTAGGTGCGGGGCCGCCATGAGGCGGCCTCGAGGGTTGTCGGGGGAAGGAGGGCGCCGTGGCCGCGTACGAGGCCTACTGCGTGAAGTGCCGCGCCAAGCGCGCGTTCGAGGGGCAGGTCGTCGAGCTCAAGAACGGGCGGAAGGCGGCCCAGGGCACCTGCCCGGTCTGCGGCACGAAGGTGATGCGCATCCTCGGCAAGTCCGCCTAGGAGGCGAGCCGGCTCAGCCGAGGCGCGAGAGCAGCTGCTCCCGCGTGAACACGAGCGGCGCCCCGCTCCGACGGTGGCGCACCACCAGGTCCGCCACCGTCGTCTCCTCGAACACCCGCTGGATCGCCCGGGCCACGTCGCCCCAGAAGCCCTGGAGCCCGCAGCGGGAGTCCGCGAAGCAGCGGTGGTCGGAGGGCTCGAGGCAGAACATGGGGTAGAGCTGGCCCTCGATGGCGTCGGCGATGTCGGCCACCCGGATCTCCTCGGGGGGCCGGGCGAGGCGACAGCCGCCGCCCGCGCCCCGGAAGCTCTCCACCAGCCCCGCCTTGTGCAGCGCCCGGAGCTGCTGCTCGAGGAAGCGGAGGGGGATCTGCTGGGCCTGGGCGATCTCGCGCGCCGGGACGAGCCGTCCCTCCTCCCGACGCAGGGCGAGCTCGATCATCGCGCGCATCGCGTACTCGAGCTTCTGCGAGATCTTCAGCACGGACGAGCCACCCACGGGCACTGTAGGGTCGGGGCATGGAGGTGTCAACGGACGAAACGCCGGGCGCGGGGGGCCTCGCGGTCCTGTACGCGGACCTGGACGGCACCCTCCTCGGGCCCGGCGGGTCCCTGTTCGCCGACCCCGAGGGGCGCCCGACCGGCGCGGCCGCCGAGGCGCTGCTCCGGCTCCACCGGGCCGGGGTGGAGCTGGTCCTCGTCTCCGGGAGGACCCGGCGCGGCGTGCAGGAGCCGGCCCGCGTGCTCGGGGCGGGAGCCTTCGTCGCCGAGCTCGGCGGCCTGCTCGTGCTCGCGGACGGGACGGAGATCGTCGACACGGGGCAGGCGCCGACGGGCCTCCGCCCCGCGGAGGACCTGCGTCGCTCCGGGGCCGCCGCGCTGCTCCTCGAGCGGTTCCCCGGGCGCCTGCTGCCGGTCGCTCCGTGGACGGAGGTCTCCCTGATGTTCCAGGGGCTCGTGGACACCCCCGAGGCCGATGAGGTCCTCCGCGCGGCGGGGTTCGGCTGGGCTCGCCTCGCGGACAACGGACGTCTGCGCCGCCGCCCTGCCGAGCTCGACGTGCCGGAGGTGCACGCCTACCACCTCCTGCCCCGAGGGGTCTCGAAGGCGTCCGCCGTCCGCCGACACCGGGAGCTGCGGGGCGTGCCGCGCGAGCGGACCGCCGCCGTGGGCGACTCCCCCGCCGACCTGGAGCTCGCGGCCGAGGTGGGGCGGTGCTTCCTGGTCCGGAACGGCCTCTCGTCCCTTCCCGGCGAGCCGCCGCCGGAGGTCGAGATCACCGAGGGCGCCTTCGGGCTCGGGTTCGCCGACGCCGTGGACGCCCGGGTCGGCCGAGGCGACCGATAGACTCGGGGGCGTGCTCGCCACGGTCCCCGTGCCCGACAAGCACGTCGCCGACTACGTCGAGGCGGCGGGGGAGGAGGCCGTCGAGCGCCTGCGGGAGGTCGCCCGACCGCTGCGGGGCCTGCGGCTCCTCCAGCTGAACAGCACCTCTTTCGGGGGCGGCGTGGCGGAGCTCCTGTACACCCACGTCCCGCTCCTGAACGACCTCGGGATCGAGACCACCTGGGCCGTCCTCCAGGGCTCCGACGACTACTTCGCGGTCACCAAAGCGGTGCACAACGCCCTGCAGGGGCAGGAGGTGGAGTGGACCCCGCAGATGGCGGCGACGTACTGGGACCGGATCGTCGCGAACGCGGCGGAGATCCCGGGCGACTTCGACGTGTACCTCGTCCACGACCCGCAGCCGGCCGCCGTGCTCCGGGTGCTCGAGGAGGAGGGCCGGCGCTCGGGGACATGGCTGTGGCGGTGCCACATCGACCTCTCCGCCCCCCACGAGCCCGTGTGGCGCTTCTTCGAGCCCCTCGTGAACCGCTACGACGCGGCCATCTTCACGCTTCCCGGGTTCGCGCGGCCCGGGATCGAGGGGCCGCGGCTCGCGTTCATCCCGCCCTCGATCGACCCGCTCTCGGTGAAGAACCGGCCGGTGAGCCCGGAGACCCTCGTCGAGGTCCTCACCGCCTACGGCATCGACCCGGCTCGCCCCATCATCGTCCAGGTCTCCCGCTTCGACCCCTGGAAGGACCCACTCGGGGTGATCGACGCGTACCGACTGGTCCGCAAGGAGGTCCCCGACGTCCAGCTCATCATGGCCGGCTCGCTCGCGACCGACGACCCCGAGGGGCTCCGCTACCTGGACCTGACCGAGGAGCACCGCGCCGGGGACCCCGACATCCACCTCTTCACGAACCTGCAGGGCGTCGGCGACCTCGAGATCAACGTGTTCCAGCAGGCCGCCTGGGTCATCGTGCAGAAGTCGATCCGCGAGGGCTTCGGCCTCGTGGTCGCCGAGGGGATGTGGAAGCGCAAGCCGGTCGTGGGGGGCAACACCGGCGGGATCCGTCTCCAGATCGTGGACGGGGTGACGGGGTACCTGGTGGACGACGTGGAGGGCTGCGCCCGTCGGGTCGTCGAGCTCCTCATGGATCCCGGCCTGCGGG
>SIRV01000391.1 GCA_004366195.1 Actinomycetota bacterium | reverse complement strand
GAGCGTCACCGCCCGCCGTTCGCCGAGCCGCTCGACGATCGCGCCCGTGAAGGGGTCGACGGCGAGGCGGGTGACGGAGAAGGCCGCGACGAGCAGGCCGACGGCGTCGAGCCCGACCCCGAAGGAGCGGGCGTAGAGCGGCAGGATCGGCGAGAGGATGCCGAACCCCGCCATGATCACGAAGGTGCCGAGGACGGAGGTCCGGACCTCGGGGAGCCGGAGGATCTCGCGGAACCCCAGCTCCCCCTCGGCGCGCACGGCGCCAGTCTACGAGGGGCCCGCCTCCGGCTCCTCGCGGAGCTCCCGCATGAGCCGCCGCATGCGCTTCATCGTCTCCTCGACGGAGCGCATCACGGGCTCCAACCCCTCGTCCTCCGCCTCCGCGCGGAGCCGCTCCGCGAGCAGCTCGACGCGGAGCTTCAGCGCCGCGAGCGCCTGGAGCTGGTCGTTCTCGATCTGATCGGCGAGCTCCCGGGCCCGACGCTCCTCGTCGGCGAGCAGGCGCGTGATCGCCTCTCGGCGCTCGTCGGCAACGCGCGCGAGCGCGTTCAGATCCGACCGCAGCTCCTGCACGGTTGCCCGGAGCACCTCCTCGGTCTGGCGGCGGTCGTGGATGTCGTAGAACGCCCCGATGTGCCCGAGGAACTCCCCCTCGAGCCCGACGATGGGTTGAGCGTGGTCCACGACCCACCGGTACTCACCGGTGTGGTGGCGGATGCGGTACTCCAGCACGAACCCCTCCCGCCGCTCGAAGGTGCGCCGGAACTCCTCGGTGACCCAGGCGAGGTCCTCGGGGTGCACCACGTCGGCCCAGCCCTCACCGAGCTCCTCCTCGAAGGACCGCCCGGTGAAGGCGAGGTAGGCGCGGTTCACCCAGTCGACGCCGAGGGGGGTGGTGGAGCGCCAGACCGGGTTCGGGAAGCCGTCGAGGAGCGTGAGGTAGAAGTCCCGCGCCCTCACGAGCTCCTCCTCCAGGAGCCCCGGCTGCGTGACGTCCCGGAGGGTCACGACGATCGAGCGCACCTCGGGGTCGTCGCGGCGATCCACCGTCGACACGCCGACCCGGAGCTCCCGACCGTCGCGGTGCCGCCCCTTCACGCGGAGATGGGCGGGCGCCTTGGTCGCGAGGTGCTCGGTCGCGACCTCGAGCACGGTGGACACGTCCTCGGGGGCCACGAAGTCGGTGCCCACGCGTCCGACGAGCTCCTCGGGGGTCCAGCCGAAGACGTCGCGCACCCGCGCGCTGGCGTGCCGGATCACGAGCCCCTCGTCCACCAGCAGGACCGGATCCGGCAACAGGTCGAAAGCGCGCCGGAGCCACTCCGGCGGCTCCCCCGCGCCAGCCGCAGGTCCACCTCCCGCACCATCCTTCATGTGCCTCCGAACCTCCCTCGGGAGCATCGGTCGACGTGGGCCGGCGGACAAGACGGCCGTCTACCTGCGCGGGTGCGGGTTTCCCGAACCTGCTTGCCCGGCCGGTCCGGCTCGGGTGTGATGCTCGGGTTTCCCGAACCTGCTTGCCCGGCCGGTCCGGCTCGGGTGTGATGCTCGCATGGAACGGGCCGTCGCCGCGACCGCGGTCGTCACCCCTCGGGGTCCGGGCACGCTGCGGGGATCGGGCGCCCCGGGCGTGCTGGAGCTCCGCCCCGGCGCCGTCGCCTGGGACGAGGACGGGACGATCACGTACGTCGGGCCGCCCGAGGGCCTCGGCGTCGAGGCGGAGTGGCTCGAGGGCCGCACGGTCGCCCCCGGCTTCGTCGACTGCCACACCCACCTGCCCTTCGTCGGCTGGAGGGCTGACGAGTTCGAGGCCCGTCTCGCCGGCACCACCTACCGTGACCAGGCGGGCGGCGGAGGGATCCGGCGGAGCGCCCGGATGCTCCGGGCGGCCTCCGACGAGGAGGTCCTGGACTTCTGCCGGCCGCTCCTCGCGGAGATGCTCGCCCACGGCACGACGGCGCTCGAGCTGAAGACGGGCTACGGCCTCTCGGTCGAGGCGGAGCTGCGGCAGGCGCGCCTCGCGCGACGTCTGGCGTCCGAGGCCCCGCAGACGTGCGTCGTCACGCTCCTCGCCTGCCACGCCGTGCCCGAGGGCGTGGACCGGCCGTCGTGGGTCCGAGCCGCGTGCGAGGAGCTCATCCCGGCGGCCGCGGCGGAGGGGCTCGTGGACGCGGTGGACGTCTGGGTCGAGGACGTGGCGTTCACCCTCGCGGACCTGGAGGCGGTGGCGGCGGCCGCGGCCTCGGCCGGGCTGCCGCTCCGCTGCCACGCCGACCAGCTCTCCCCCTCCGGGGCGGCCGAGGCCGCGGCCGCCCTCGGGGCGCGGAGCGCCGATCACCTGAACCACGTCTCCCGGCAGGGGGTCGCCGCTCTCGGCGCGGGGACGACGGCCGCGGTCCTCATGCCGACCTCCACCCTCCTGCTGCGCGCCCCGCCCCCGCCGGTGGGCGAGCTCCTCGACGCCGGCGCCCTCGTCGCACTGGCCACGGACTGCAACCCCGGCACCTCCCCGGTCGCCTCGATGCCGGAGGCGGTGGCGATCGGCTGCGCCCTGTACGGGCTCTCCCCCAACGAGGCGCTGGTCGCCGCGACGGCCAACGCCGCCTGGGTGCTGGGTCTGGCCCCGGCGCACGGTACGCTTGCGCCCGGCGCGCGGGCGGACCTCGTCGTGCTGGAGGGCGACGCGTTCCGCCACGTGCCGTACCGCCCGGGCCACGACCCCGTGATCCGGACGGTGATCGGCGGGGAGGTGGCGTGGGAACGCGAAGGGGGCTGCTGATCGCGAGCGTGGCGCTGGGGCTCAGCCTCGCCGCGCCGAGCGCCCTCGCCGCGCCCGACGCCGTCTCGCTCTCGGCCTCGCCGAGGACCGTCCGGTACGGCGAGCCGGTGACCGTCTCCGGCGCGATCGACCCCCCGGCCGCCGGCGAGACCGTCGAGATCCGGGACAGCTGGGGGACGACCGTCGCGACGGCCGAGACCGGCCCCGACGGCGCCTTCGCGACGACCTTCACACCGGAACGCTCGGCCGAGGTGCGGGCCGTGTGGGGGTCGGTCGAGAGCGAGCCGGTCGCGATCGGCGTCCGTGCCGTGGTCTCCGTGCGCATGGGCCCCGTCCGCCTCTTCGATACCGTGCGCGTCCGAGGGACCGTCGCCCCCGCCCTCGCCGGCCGCGGCGCCCGCGTCGTCCTCCTGCGCTCCGGCCGCGCCGTGGGTTCGACCTGGGCCCGGGTGGGGTCCGGCGGCGCCTTCGCGGCGACCTTCCGGGTGATGGAGCCGGGGCGGTACCGGGCGAGGGCCAGCTTCTCCACCACCTCGCTGCTCCGCGGGACGGCCGTCACGCCGAGCGACGTGACGCCGCTGCCGCGCCTGGGCGAGGGCGCGCGCGGGGTCTTCGTCCGTCTCCTCGAGCGCCGCCTCGCCGAGCTCCGCTACCGGATCGTGGGGGTCGACACGCGCTACGACTTCCGCACGGCGGACGCCGTCCTCGCCTTCCACAAGGTCCAGCGGATGCCGAGGACCTCGACCGTGGACGCCGCCACGTGGCGAGCCCTTGCCGACCCCATCGTGCCCCGCCCTCGGCTCGACGTCCGCGCCTTCCACATCGAGGTCGATCAGACCCGGCAGGTCCTGTACACGGTCGAGGACCGCGTCGTGACGAACGTGATCCACGTCTCGACCGGCGCGAACGGGGCCACCCACGACGGCTCGTTCCGCGTGTACCGGAAACTCGCCGGGTACAGCCCGAACCGCCTCTACTACCCGAGCTACTTCGACGGGCTGCGCGCGATCCACGGCTGGCCCGAGGTCCCCACCTACCCGGCGAGCCACGGCTGCGTGCGGGTCCCCTACTGGCACGCGAGGTGGATCTTCGGCCTCGCCCCGATCGGGACGCGGATCGTCATCTACCACTAGGTCCTCACGCGAGGGGCGCGCCGAGCGCGCCCTCGGCCGCGCGCACGAGCGCGCCCGAGCGCACGAGGTCGCACGCGGCGGCGATGTCGGCGCCGAGCTCCCGGTCCTCCTCGAGCGGCGGGACCCGCTCCCGGATCGCGTCCCGAGCGGCGGCCGTGGCGGCCGCGGGGACGAGCGGCGCGCGGAGGTCGAGGGCCTGGGCGGCGGCGAGCGCCTCCAGGGCCACCACCACCTCCGCGTTCGCCACGACCTCGCGCAGGTGCCGGGCGGACGTCATGCCCATGCTCACGTGGTCCTCCTGCCCCGCCGAGGAGGCGATGGAGTCGACGGAGGCGGGATGGGCGAGCGTCTTGCACTCGGAGACCAGCGAGGCCGCCGTGTACTGGGCGAGCATGAAGCCGGAGTTCACCCCGCTCCGTCGCACCAGGAACGCCGGGAGCCCGTTGTTCCGCGCCGGGTCGAGGAGCCGGTACAGGCGCCGCTCCGAGATGCTCGCCGTCGGCACGAGGGCGAGGGCGAGCGCGTCGAGCGCCACCGCCACCGGCTGGCCGTGGAAGTTCCCCCCTGAGCGGATCTCGCCGTCGGGGAGCACGATGGGGTTGTCCGAGACCGCGTTCGTCTCGACCTCGAGCACGCCGAGGCAGAAGCGGAGCGCTTCGCGGGCGGCGCCGTGGACCTGGGGGGCGCACCGGAGCGAGTAGGCGTCCTGCCACGAGGTGCGCGCTCTCCCGATGGGAAGCCACGATGGGGCTTCCCGCGAGGAGCCGGCGGAGGTTCGCGGCCGAGGCCACCTGGCCGGGGTGCGGGCGGAGCGCGTGGAGGCGCTCGTCGAAGGGCCGGTCGGTGCCGAGGGCGGCCTCGATCGTCATCGCGGCCACCACGTCGGCCGTGCGCAGGAGCGTCCGGGCCCGCTCGGCGGCGAGGATCCCGACGGCGAGCATCCCCTGGGTGCCGTTCACCAGCGCGAGCCCCTCCTTGGCCCGCAGGCCGAGCGGCGCGAGGCCCGCCGCCCGGAGGACCGGACCGGCGGGCACCCCGCGACCCTCGGTGTCGAGGAGCTCGCCGCGGCCGAGGAGCGGCAGCGCGAGGTGGGCGAGGGGCGCGAGGTCACCCGAGGCCCCGAGGGAGCCCTGCTCCGGCACGGCCGGCACCAGGTCGCGGTTCAGCATCTCCACCATCCGCTCGACGACCTCCACCCGCACGCCCGAGCGCCCCAGCGCGAGCACGTGGGCCCGGAGCGCGAGCATCGCCCTGGACTCCTCGCGGGAGAGGAGCGGACCGACCGCCGTCGCGTGGGAACGGAGGATCGCCTCCTGCAGACGGTCGGCCTCGGTCGGCTCGATCCGGACGTCCGCCAGGCTCCCGAAGCCGGTGGTGACGCCGTAGACGGTCTCCCCCCGAGCGACGGCGTCCTCCACGACCCGGCGGGAGGCCCGCATCCGCTCGGCGGCCGCCGGGGCGAGCTCGACCGCCTCGCCCCGCGCCACCGCCACGACATCCTCGAGCCCGAGTGGCTCGCCGAGCCGGATCACACGGCCAGGCTACCCCGCGGGGCGGCGCGGGGCGACGCCCGGTACCGTGGTGCCGTGCCCGAGCCCCCCGGTCCGTACGACGACCTGGAAGCCGGACCCGCCGCGTCCGGCCCATCGAGCTCCCGCGAGCCGACGGTGGGCGTCCTCCGAGCGCTCGGCCGCGGGGTCCTCCGCCGCTGCCCGCGCTGCGGATCGGGGAACCTGTTCGTCTCGTGGCTCCGGATCCGCGAGCGCTGCCCCCGCTGCGGACTCCGGCTCGAGCGCGAGGAGGGCGGCTTCCTCGGGGCGATGACGATCAACTACGCGGCGACGGCGCTCGTGTGGCTCACCGCGCTCGTGACCTGGCTCATC
>SIRV01000390.1 GCA_004366195.1 Actinomycetota bacterium | reverse complement strand
CCCGCCGCAGACCGTGACGATCCCGCCCACCACCGGCATGACGGAGGGGGAGGCGCGGGCCGCGCTCGAGGCCCTCGGCTTCGTCGTCGCCGGGGTGCGCGAGGAGCCGAGCGGCACGATCGACGTCGGCCGCGTGATCGGCACCGACCCGCCGGCCGGCACCGCGGCGCCGTACCGGTCCGAGGTCGCGATCATCGTCTCCACCGGCCCCGGCTCCGTGATCGTGCCCGAGGTCCGCTGCCAGAGCTTCTCCTCCGCCCAGAACGAGCTCGTCCGCGCCGGCCTCGAGCCCGTGATCTCCGACGAGCCCGTCTCGATCAACCCCGCCTGCCCCCTCGGCAACAAGGTCGCCCAGCAGGACCCGCCCCCCGGCACCGAGGTCGCGCCGGGGACGAGGGTCGTGCTGTACCCGGGGGCGAGCCCATCGCCGACCGGTCCGACCGGCCCCACCGGGGAGTGACCGACGGTGGCGCTCTGGTTCGCGACCGAGACCTTCACCCCCGAGGAGCGAGCCCGGCTCGAGCCGTACTTCACGAACCTCGACGGCCCCGTCTTCGCCCTCGTGAACCTGCCGGAGGTGGTGAAGGGCGCCCTCTTCGCCCGGTACTCGCGCACGTCGAAGTCGCTGCGGCGGCTGTTCCTCGACGAGTTCGCCGGGGACGTGGAGGGCGCGCCGGTCGTGAGCCGGGTCGGCACCGGGCGCGCCGAGCGCCTGTACGACAACGTCTTCGTCGAGTACGGGGACGACTCGGTCGCGCAGCTCGGGGGCGTGCACCTCGCCTGCGAGCAGGCCTCGCAGCTGCTCACGAAGGCGATCGAGTGGGGGCGCCTCGCCGCCTACCTGGAGCAGTCCACCCGGTACCTCCGGTACGACGACCGGCCGGGCGGCAGGTGGCGGCTCACCGTCCCGCCCGAGATCGCCGGCACCCCCCTGGAGGGGGAGTACGAGGCCTTCGCGACCCGCGCCTTCGAGGCGTACGGGCGGATGTTCGAGCCGATGGCCGAGCACTTCCGGGCCCGCTTCCCGAAGGCGCCCGAGGACCCCGAGGGCGTGTACCGCGCCACGATCACCGCCAAGACCTGCGACACGCTCCGCGCGCTGCTCCCGGCCGGCACGCGCTCGAACGTCGGCGTGTACGCGGACGGCCAGGCCTTCGAGATGATGCTGCTCCGCCTACGGGCCCACCCCCTCGCCGAGGTGCGCGAGTACGCCGACCTCATGCTCGCCGAGCTCCGGAAGGTCATCCCCGCCTTCCTCAAGCGCGTGGATCAGCCCGAGCGCGGCCTCGCCTGGTCGGCGTACCTGCGCGAGACCCGGGAGGCGACGGCCGAGGTCGCGGGGCGCCTGACCGCCGGGGTCGAGGAGCCGACCGGCGGCCCCGAGGTGACCCTCACCGACTTCGAGCCGGACGGCGAGGAGAAGGTGGTGGCCGCCGCCCTGTACGCGGTCACCCACCTCTCGGACGCGCGCCTGCGCGAGCTCGCGCGACGGATGAGCGACGCCGAGCGGGCCGAGGTCCTCCGGGCCTACGTGGGCGAGCGCCGGAACCGGCGCCACAAGCCGGGGAGGGCCTTCGAGCGCACCGGCTACCGCTTCGACGTCCTCTGCGACTTCGGCGCCTTCCGCGACCTCCAGCGCCACCGGATGCTCACGCTCGAGTGGCAGACGCTCACGCCGCACCACGGGTACGCGACCCCGGAGCCGATCGACGAGGCGGGCCTGGCGGAGGAGTGGCACCGGGTGATGGAGGACTCCGCGCGGACCTGGGCGCGCCTGGCGGAGTCCGTCGGACCCGAGGTGGGGCAGTACGCGGTGGCCATGGCCTACCGGATCCGCTTCGTGATGCAGATGAACGCCCGCGAGGCGATGCACCTCATCGAGCTCCGGAGCTCGCCCCAGGGCCACCCCACGTACCGACGCGTCGCCCACCAGATGCACGCGCTGATCCGCGACGTGGCCGGGCATCGCGCGATCGCGGAGGCCATGCGCTTCGTGGACTTCTCCGAGGTGGACCTGGAGCGCCTGGAGGCGGAGCGGCGCGCCGACGCCAAGCGCCGCGCCGCCCTCGAGCACCGACCCTGAGGCAACGAACACGCGTTCGGGACCGAGCGTCCCGAGAACTCCGGGACCTTCGGCCCTGGAGCGCATCTGCCACATCCCCGAGGATGCGCCCCAACCCCGCGCCGGCTTCGCAGCCCGCGGCGGAACGCTGACGCCGAGGTTGATGGACGAGACGGAGACGCCGCCGAACCGGCGACCGCGCATCGGTCGCGAGGAGATCTGGGCCGCCATCGTGTGGCTCGCGCTGACGGTCGCCGGCGAGGTGGTCCTGTGGAACGTCCCCCTCCTCCCGGCGCGCTACGCGGACACCGCGCACATCTCGGACGACGCGTTCCTCGTGCTCACGCGTCTCGCGATCCCCGTCTTCGCGTTCGTGCTCACGGTGCTGATCGTGAGCCTCCTGCGGTTCCGCTCGCGCGGTGAGCCGGCCGAGGACGGCGAGCCGATCCGGGGCACGCCCCGCACCATCGCCACCTGGCTCGGCATCACCGGCAGCCTCGCCGTCCTCCTGATCTTCTACCCGGGGATCTACGGCGTCCTCGAGCTCCAGCACGCCCACTCGGCCGGGACGCAGCCTGAGGACGAGCCCCTGATCGTCGAGGTCGAGGCGGCCCGCTGGGCGTGGACCGTGACCTATCCGGACGCCGGCATCACCACCGGTGAGGAGCTCGTGCTGCCGGTGGACCGGACGGTCCGCTTCGAGGTCACGAGCGTGGACGTGCTCCACTCGTTCTGGATCCCCGCGTTCCGAGCCAAGATCGACGCCGTCCCCGGCCTCACCACGGTGACCACGGTGAGGCCGGAGCGGACCGGCTCCTACGAGGACGACCCGGCGCTCCGGCTCCAGTGCGCCGAGCTCTGCGGACTCGCGCACTCCCGCATGATGCTCCCCGTCCGGGTCGTGGAGCAGCCGGCCTTCGACGCCTGGCTCCTCGAGCAGGGCGCGGCGGGGATGCCGACCTGCGAGCCTTCGGGGACCGAGCTCCGGATCGTGGCTCAGAACATCGCCTTCGACCTGAAGTGCCTCGCGGTTCCGGCGGACACGCCGTTCACGATCGAGCTGGTGAACAACGACGCCGGGGTCCCCCACAACCTCTCCATCGCCGAGGATCCTGAGTGGACGAAGGTGCTGTTCACCGGGGAGACGTTCGAGGGGGTCGAGACCCGGGTGTACGAGGTGCCGGGCCTGCCGGCGGGCGTGTACCGCTTCCGCTGCGACGTCCACCCCATCCCGGCGATGTCCGGCACGTTCGTGGTGAAGGAGGTGGAGGGGTCCTGATGGCGATCCTGAAGGGGGTCCTCGGTGCGGCCGTCGGGTACGCCCTGGGGTTCGCGCTCGTCGCGGCGGTGCAGCTCGCCATGGGGAACCCCGTGGGTGGCGCAGCGCCGGTGGTGATCGGCTCGGTCCTCGCCACCGCGGGCTGGCTCCTCGGCGTCGGCCTGTGGCGGGCCTGGGCCAGGGAGTGGTTCGGCCTCGAGCCGGATCGGGAGACGCCCACCGGACCCGGCCGGTACTTCCGCTTCACCACGGATCACAAGGTGATCGGCATCCAGTACCTGGTGACCTTCGTGATCGTCTTCGGCCTCGCCGGACTGCTCGCGATGGTCGTGCGGTGGGAGCTCCTCACGCCCGCGGCCGACCTCGGGGGCGACGCCTACAACCAGGTGATGAGCCTCCACGGGATCCTCATGGTGGCCGTGGCCGTCGCCGCGGTGCTCGGGGGGCTCGGCAACTACTGCGTGCCGCTCATGATCGGGGCGCGGGACATGGCCTTCCCCCGCCTGAACGCGCTCTCCTACTGGCTGGTCCCGCCCGTCGCCGCGCTCCTGCTCACCGCGCCCTTCGTCGGCGGTTGGGACAGCGGTTGGACCGCGTACCCGCCGCTCTCGGTGGTGAACGGCGGCGGGCAGGTGCTCTTCGTCGTGGCCATCGTGATCTTCGGCCTGTCGTCGATCCTCGGCGGCCTGAACGCGATCGCGACGATCCTCCGGATGAGGGCGCCCGGCATGACGCTGATGCGGATGCCGATCTTCGTCTGGTCGGTCCTCGCGGCGTCGATCATCAGCCTGCTGTTCACCCAGTTCTTCGCCGCCTCGCTGATCCTCGTGCTCCTCGATCGCGTGGCCGGCACCACCTTCTTCGAGGCGGCGGGCGGGGGGAGCCCGCTGCTGTACCAGCACCTGTTCTGGTTCTATTCGCACCCCGCGGTCTACGTGATGATCCTGCCGGGCTTCGGCATCACCCTCGAGGTCCTCGCCCACTTCTCGAGGAAGCCGCTGTTCGCGTACAAGGGCGCGGTGGCGGGCTTCCTCGGTATCGTTGGGCTCTCCGGCATCGTGTGGGCCCACCACATGTTCACCAGCGGGATGGCCCACTTCATGAACATCCCGTTCATGGCCCTGACCGAGCTGATCTCCATCCCCACCGGCCTGGTGTTCCTCTCCGCCCTCGGCACGATCTGGCGCGGGCGCCTGTGGCTGCGGACGCCGATGCTGTTCGCCCTCGCCGTGCTGTTCAACTTCGCGATCGGCGGGGTGACCGGCATCTACCTCGCCGACGTCGCCACCGATCTCCACCTGCAGGACACGTACTTCGTCGTCGCCCACTTCCACTACACGATCGTGGGCGGCGAGATCTTCGCCCTCATGGCCGGGATCTACTACTGGTACCCGAAGATCACCGGGCGGATGTACCGGGAGGGGCTCGGGCGGCTCCACGCGGTCTGGATGTTCCTCGCGTTCCAGCTCGTGTTCCTGCCGCTCTTCGTCGCGGGGATCCACGGCATGAACCGCCGGATCAACGAGTACGTGGAGCCGCTGCAGGGCTACAACACCTTCTCGAGCGTGGCGGCGTTCGCGCTCGGTGCGGTGTTCCTCGTCGCCCTCGGGAACCTCGCCTGGTCGTGGGCCCGGGGCCCGGTCGCCGAGGCCAACCCGTGGCGAGCGAGCACGCTGGAGTGGACGACCTCCTCGCCGCCGCCGCTCCACAACTTCGAACGCACCCCGGAGGTCGTGGGCGATCCCTACCCCTACGGCGAGCCGGGAGCCGCCCACGTACGGCCGGTGGTCGTCCCGACCATCGCGGGAGGGAGCGAGTAGATGGCGCAGGCGGAGACCTACGAGCGGCGCCGCGGCGCGATGGCGCTCGGCACGGCGGTGTTCATCGGTCTGATCGTGCTCGACACCATCGAGTTCGTGGTGGCGCGGTTCGCGGACCAGCTCCTGCTCTGGATGACGCTCCTCGCCCTCCCCCAGGCCGGACTCATCCTCTGGTTCTACATGCACGTCCGCCAGCTCTGGCGCGAGGAGGGGCACTGAGGTGGCCGCGACGACGGAGCACCTGCGGCACGAGGCCGAGAGCCCGGCCGAGCGTCTGCGCACGAACCGCCTCGGCCTCTGGCTGTTCATCGCCTCGGAGTCGTTCCTGTTCGCCGCGCTGATCTCCGCCCGCTACTACCTGCTCGGGACCGAGCGCTCCGAGCACCTGAACCAGCCGTTGGGCTTCCTGATCTCGCTCGTCCTGCTGACCTCCAGCCTGTTCGCGTACCGGGCCGAGACGGCCGCCCGCTTCGGCGACCAGCGGGGGTTCCGCCGTGCCACGGCCACGACGATCGCCCTTGGGCTGCTGTTCATGGTGGGGGTCGTCCTCGAGTGGCGCGAGGGACTCGCGTTCTTCCCGCCGAGCACGCTCTACGGGAGCGCCTTCTTCACCCTGGTCGGCTTCCACGCCTTCCACGTCTTCACGGGGATCGTGGCCCTCGCCCTGCTGCTGTGGGCGGGACGCGACGGACGCTTCGGCCCCGAGAACCACTGGCCGGTCGAGGGCGTGATCAAGTACTGGCACTTCGTGGACGTCGCTTGGGTCTTCATCTTCCCCACGCTGTACCTCGTGAAGTAGGCGAGAGCGTCAGCCACCTGCGGTTTCGGGTACCCTTGTGCTCCCATGTCCCGCGAGCAGACGCTGCTTGCGGCCCTCGGGCTGCTGACCCTGGCGGCGGGGACCGTCTCCGCCGCCGGCTGGACCCTGCTCGTCCGGGACCGTCGCGCCGGGCGCGCCGACCATCACGAGGCCGCCGAGGAGCGCTAGATGCTCGCGCTCCTCGGCCTCCGAACGAGCAGGGAGCGGCTCGAGCCCCGGCGCCTCGAGAGCGAGCCCTCCATCGCCGTGCCCGGGCGCGGGATCCTCGTTCGG
>SIRV01000389.1 GCA_004366195.1 Actinomycetota bacterium | reverse complement strand
CTACGTCAACGTCTCACTCATCACCGACTACGACGTCGGCGTCGAGGACGTGCCACCCGTCACCCACGAGCAGGTCATCGAGGTCTTCACGCGGAACAACGAGCGCCTCCGCGAGCTGCTGTTCGCGATGATCCCTGCGCTGCCGACCGAGCGGGACTGTCCCTGCGCCACCGCGCTGCGCGGGGCTCGCTTCGAGGCGTAGCGGGTACCCTGGGCGCGATGGCCGAACCCGTGCTCGTCACCGTCGAGCTCCGCTTCCGCACCGAGGAGGACCCCGAGCAGCTCGGGGACCGGATCCGCGAGTCCGTCTCGCTGATCGTCGGCCGGGAGGCGCTCGAGGACTTCCGGGTGCGCGTCATGCCGCTCACGCCGCCGAAGAAGCTCCGTCCGGTGTGACCCAGGTCACGGTGGGGCGCCCGGCCGGACGGTAGCGTCGCTCCCCTCTCGGAGGGAGGAGGGGAGCATGCGACGGTGGTACCTGCGACGGTGGTCGACGCGCCGGAAGGCGCTCCTCGCGCTGTCCGCCGCCTGCGGGCTCGGCGCCTTCCTGATCGTGCGGGCCGAGGAGGCGCGCGTGGCGGCCCTCGCGCCCGCCCTCGGCGAGCCGGTGCCGGTGGTCGTCGCCGCCCGGGACCTGGAGCGGGGCGCCACCCTCGGCGCCGAGGACCTGCGGGTCGAGCGGGTGCCGGCGGCCTACGCCCCGCCGGGCTCGCTCCGGGCGCCCGAGGCGGCGCTGGGCGAGGCCCTCGCCTCGGACATCGCCGCCGGCGAGGCGGTGACCGAGACGCGCCTCGCGGCCGGGGGCGGGCCCGTCGCCTCGCAGGTACCGAGCGGCCTGCGGGCCTTCGTCGTCCCCTCCGGGATCCCGCCGGGAGCCGTCCGCCCGGGGGACCGGGTCGACGTGCTCGCCACCTTCGGCGGCCAGCGGCCGTACACGGAGACCGTGGCGAGCGGCCTCGAGGTCCTCGCCGTGCTGGAGCAGGGCTCCGGGCTGGTCGGCTCGCCGGAAGGGCCCTCCCTCGTCCTGCTCGTCTCGCCGGCGACGGCCGAGCGCCTGGCCCACGCCACCGCCTTCGGGCAACTCACGGTCACCATCGCCGGACCGGATTGACACGGATCTCGTGTTTCACGAATATCGTGTTATGCGGAACGTGACGGTGACGCTCGACGAGGAGACCGTTCGCTGGGCGCGGATCGAGGCGGCAAGGCGCGACATGAGCCTGTCCCGATTCATCCGCGAGATCCTGCGCGAGCGCATGGAGGACCGCGCGAGGTACGAGGACGCCATGCGCCGCTACCTCTCCCGAGGTGCGGGGCCCCTCCGTCGCGAGGCCATCCCCTATCCCACCCGCGACGAGGTCCACGGCCGTGCCGGTCTTCGTTGACACGAACGTCCTCGTCTACGCGCGCGACGCACGCGAGCCCGCCAAGCAGGAGCGCGCGGCGGCGTGGATGGAGCATCTCTGGTCCGCGGGGACCGGCCGGGTGAGCGTCCAGGTCTTGGCCGAGTTCTACGTCACGGTCACCCGCAAGCTGGACCCCGGCATGGACCCGGAGGCCGCACGGGCGGACGTCGAGGACCTCCTCGCGTGGCACCCCGTCCACATGGATGAGGGCCTGCTCCTCGCCGCCTGTTCGCTGGAGGGCCGGTACCGCCTCTCCTTCTGGGACGCGCTCGTCCTCGCGGCCGCGCAGGTCGCGGGGTGCGAGATCCTCCTCACCGAGGACCTCCGGCACGGCGCGCGCTACGACGGCGTGAGGGTCGTCGACCCGTTCCTCACGCCCGTGGGGAGGATCGGGCCCCTCGCGTAGGATGGGCGGACCCCGGTCGGGGAGGAGACGGTGAGCATCCTGCAGGCGATCGTGCTCGGCCTCACGCAAGGGGTGACGGAGTTCGCCCCGATCTCGAGCTCCGGCCACCTGATCCTCGTGCCGTGGGCGTTCGGCTGGCCGATCCTCGCCGACCCCGACTTCAACAAGACCTTCGACGTGGCCCTGCACATCGGCACGTTCGTCGGCGCCCTGGCGTACTTCCGGACCGACGTCGCCCGGTACACGCGGGCCTGGTTCCGCTCCGTGCGCGCGCGGGGGGTGAACGACACCGACGAGCGGCTGGCCTGGGCCCTCGTCGTCGGCACGATACCCGGGGTGGTGGCCGGCGCCCTCCTCGAGGGCGTGGTGCAGGAGCACCTCGGCCAGCCCCTGCTGATCGCCGCGATGCTCGCCGTCTTCGGCGTCGTGCTCTACGCGGTGGACCGCAGGGCCGGGGAGCGCCGCGGGATCCCGGATCTCTCCGTCCGCGACGGGCTGGTGCTCGGGGTGGCGCAGGCCCTCGCGCTGCAGCCCGGGGTCTCGCGCTCGGGGGTGACGATCACCGCGGCGCGGGCGATGGGCCTGGACCGGGCGAGCGCCGCGCGCTTCTCGTTCCTGCTCTCGCTCCCGATCATCGCCGGGGCCGGCGTCTACAAGGGGCTCGATCTGCTCCGGGCCGGCATGCCTCCGGGCATGGGCGCGCCGTTCCTGTGGGGGTTCGTCTCCGCAGCGGTGAGCGGGTTCCTCGTGATCGCGTTCCTGCTCTCGTACCTCCGCCGGCACGACGTCGGCGCGTTCCTCTGGTACCGCCTCGCCGTCGCGGCCCTCGTCCTCGGCATCGTCCTCTCGGGCGCTCGACCGGCGACCGCCTGAGCGCGGTCACACGCCGGCGATCGTCATCTCGCCGACCAGGATCGAGGGCGTGCCGACGGCCGTGAAGAACCGCAGGTCGCTGCCGACGGCGGCGACCGCCTTCAGCATCTCCGGGATCGTGCTCGCGATCGTCATCTCGCGCAGCGGCTCCCCCAGCGCGCCGTCGGAGATCCGCAGGCCCGTCGCCCCCACCGAGAACTCGCCGCTGATGGGGTTCGCGCCGGAGTGCACGCCGGAGACGTCCTGGATCAGGACACCCCCGTCCGCGAGGCGCAGCAGCTCCTCGAGGGAGCGCTCGCCCGGCTCGACGTAGAGGTTCGTGATGCCGACGCTCGGCGTCGAGCGGAAGCCGGCGCGGCGCGCGTTCCCCGTCGAGATCGTCCCGCCGCGGTGGGCGGTGATCGTGTCGTACAGGAAGCCGTTCAGCACGCCGCGCGTGATGAGCTCGGTGCGCCCGGTCGGCACGCCCTCGTCGTCGAAGGGAGCCGCGGCCGGCCCGGCGAGGAGCCTGCCGTCGTCCACCAGCGTGACGTGCTCCGAACCGACCCGCTGCCCCTCGAGGCCGGCGAAGAGCGAGCGTCGCTTCTGCACGGCCTCCGCCGAGAGCGCGCCGGCGAGCACGCCGAGGAAGGACGAGGCGGCGAAGGGGTCGAGCACGATCGGCGCCCGCATCGTCGGCGGCTTCGTCGCCCCGAGCATCCGGGCTCCGCGCTCGACCGCCTCGGCCGCCACTCCCTCCCAGTCGAGCTCGGGCAGGGCGCGCCCGACCCGGAAGGAGAAGCCGGTCTGCGTCTCCCCGTCCCGCTCGGCGAGGGCGACGACGACGCACCACACATCGGTCCGTTCGTACGCGGCCCGCACCCCGGTGGTGGAGGCGATGGCCACCGCCGAGACCGCGTCGCCGTAGCGCACGTCCTCGACCTTGCGGACCCGGGGGTCGAGCGAGACCGCGCGGCGCTCGAGGTCGAGGGCGAGGGCCACCTTGCGCTCGGTCGGCATCGCCGCCTGCTCGGCCCGGTACAGGTCGGGGAGCGGCTCGGCCGGTCGCGGCTCGGGCAGGACGTGGTGCTCGTCGGGGGTGGCGAGACCCGCGCTCTCGCGGGCCCTGGCGACGGCCGCGCGGATCTCCTCCGGCGAGGGATCGGCCGCCCAGGCGTACCCGAGCCGCCCGTCGCGGACCAGGCGGACGCCGACCCCGCGCGAGGCGGCGAAGGTGAGCCCCTCGATCTCGCCGCGTCGGGCCTCGACCTCGGTCCGGACCGAGCGCTCCGCGTAGGCCTCGACGGCCTCCCCGGGCAGGGCGGCCTCGACGGCGACGGCCGCGAGCGCCTCGAGCTCCCCGAGCTCAGGCACCGGTGCCCCCCACGGTGATCCGCGAGATCCGGAGGGTCGGCGAGCCGCTCCCGACCGGCACGCTCTGCCCGTCCTTGCCGCACACACCCTCCCAGGTGTCGAAGTCGGAGCAGACGGCGTCGATCGCCGACATCACCTGGATCGCGCGGCCGATGAGGTTCGCGCCCCGCACCGGCGTCGTCACCTTCCCGTCCTCGATGAGGTACGCCTCGGAGCAGCCGAAGACGAAGTCGCCGGTCGCGGGGTTCGTCTGGCCCCCCGCGAGGGCGGTCACGTAGATCCCCCGGCGGGTGTCGGCGATGACGTCCGCGGCCTCGGCGTCGCCGTTCAGGATGTAGGTGTTCGTCATCCGCGGGATCGGCGGGTGCGCGTACGACTGGCGACGGCCGTTCCCGGTGGAGGGCGCGCCGTCGTGCTCGGCCCGCAGGCGGTCGTAGAGCCAGCCCCGGAGCACCCCTTCCTCGAACAGGACGGTCCGCTCGGCCGGCGTGCCCTCGTCGTCGAAGGAGAACGAGCCCCAGCCGTTCGGCACGGTGGCGTCGTCCACCCCGTTCACCAGGGGCGAGGCCAGGCGCTCCCCGATCCTCCCCCGGTACACCGAGGCCTCCTTCTGGACCGTGTCGGCCTCGAGCGGGTGCCCGACGGCCTCGTGGAAGAGCACCCCGCCCATGCCCGGAGCGAGCACGACCGGCATCTCGCCGGCCGGGGCCGGCACGGCGTCGAGCATGGCCACGGCGCGGCGGGCGGCGATCCGCGCCGTCTCGGCCGGGGGGTGGGCTCGGAGGAACTCGACCCCCGCGAGGCCCGCTGGCCCGTGGAAGCCGGTCTGGATCACGCCGTCGCGGGCCGCCACGACCTGGACGACGAGGCGGACCCGGGGCCGCGTCTCGCGGGCGACGCGTCCGTCGGAGGTGGCGATGAGGACGCGCTGGACGGAGTCGCCGTAGGTCGCCGTCACCTGCCGCACGTGGGGGCTGAGGGAGCGGGCGACCTCGTCGACCTCGCGGAGCCAGGCAACCTTCTCGGCGGCGGGAACGGCGGAGGCCGGCTCGGCCGCGGTGTGAACCACGGCCGGCTCGAGCTCGCGGAGGTCGGCGACCGTCCCGGGCGATCCCTCGAGCGAGGCCGCCGCGGCCCCGGCCGCCTCGAGCAGCGCGTCGCGGTCCAGGCGGTTGGAGAAGGCGTACCCGAAGGCCGTCCCCCGGGCCACCCGCACGCCGGCACCGCGGTCGAGCCCCGAGGTGAGCTCCTCGATCTTCCCGTCGTCGAGCCGGATCTGGACCGAGGTCCGCTCCTCCACGTAGAGCTCCGCGAAGGCACCGCCCCTGGAGCGGGCGACGCGCAGCACCTCCGCGGCGAGATCGGGATCGATCATCGAGCGGCGATGCTAACAGCCGGCCCTGCTACGGTTCGGCGCACGATGGGCTCGCCCGTGCGTTCCGGCCGCGAGACCGCGGCCCTCGGCGCCCTCGCGGCGCTGCTCCTCGCCTGGTTCCTCCTGCCGTACCTCCTCGGGGGGTTCGCCTTCCCCCTCGGCCCCGACGCCCCCGTGTACCTGTGGTGGATCCGGCTCGCGGGGTTCGAGGGGCTCTCGGCCGTCGGCCACCGGCCCGGGGTGCCGGCTCTCGCCCTCGCGCTGCGGGGCGCGCTCGGCCTCTCGGAGGTGCAGGTCGTCGCGGCCCTCGAGGGCGCCCTCGGCCTCGCGACGGGCCTGGCCGCCGCGGCCCTGATCCGGATCGGCGGGGAACGGGGGCGGGCGCTCCCGTGGTGGCTGGCGGGGCTCCTCGCCGGGACCTTCGCCGTGCACCTCGCCGCCGGGTACCTCGCGAACCTCGCCTTCGCCGCGGCGTTCCTCGCGGCCGGGGCCCTGCTCGTGGCGGGCTCCCGCCCCGCCGCCCTCGCGGCGGCCGTCGTCCTCGGCGGGGGCGGGCTCGCGCACCCGCTCTTCCTGCTGGTCGGGCTCGCCGTGCTCGGGCTCGCCGCCGCCCTCGCGTGGCGCCGGGATCGGGACGAGGCCGCGCGGGTGGGCGGCGCGGCCCTCGCCGGCGCGGCGCTCGTCGCCGCGGGCCTGCTCTCGATGCTCCGCGGCCCGGGGTCGCTCCAGGTGGATACCTCCAAGGACGGGTTCCTCCGCCGGGCGGGGCTCGAGGCGGAGCTGCGGCGCGCGTACCTCGACCGGTTCGTCCACCGATGGGCGAGGTACGTCCAGTGGGCCTCGGTGCCCCTGGCCCTCGGCGGGCTCGGCCGCGTCCGGGGGGCGCTCGCCCGGTTCCTCATCGCCTGGGGCCTGGTGACGCTGGCCGGCGTGGGGGCGTGCCTCGCGACCGGCGTGGGGCCGGCCGCCCGCGTCGCCACCTTCGGGTTCGTGGTCCCGATCCTCGCCGCCCTCGGGCTCGACCGGCTCCGTCGCGCCCTCGGAGGGCGTCCCACGCTGGGCGTCGTGGTGCCCGGCGCGCTCGCCGTCGCGATGCTCGCCGGGGCGTGGGTCGCCTGGGACCGCCAGGAGCCGTTCCTCTCGGAGCTCGAGGTCGAGAGGGCCACGACGGCCGCCGGGTACGTCGCGGCGACCGAGCCCGGCACCCCGCTCGTGCTCCGCGTGGATCAGGAGGGGTCGGCGGTGACGTTCCTCGCCACGCGCGCGGCGAACGTGATCCGGGCCGCCGTGCCCCCGGACCGGATCCGCGACGTGGTGGTCCTCGTGCCCGACCCGAGGGGGGAGGCCGACGCCGTCCGATGGGCCCTCGCCCGCGTGACCCAGGCCGACGCGGAGCGGGCCGTCGCCGAGGCCGGCGGCCGCCGGCTCGACGTGCTCCTCGCGCCGTTCGACCGGTCGGACGCCCCGCTCGCCCGGTACCGGACGTGGCGGCGCGTGGCGCGCGGGGTCTTCCTCGCCGGGGACGTGCCGGCCGAGCCGGCGCCCGTGCGCGAGCCGCTCCGGCCGTCCTCCCCGGCCGGGATCGCCTGGGCCACCGCCGCGACGCTCGCCCTGCTCACGTTGGCCGGTCTCGGCTGGGCCGGCCTCGTCGCGCCCGACCGCGTCGCGGCGCTCGCGCTCGCCCCGGGCCTCGGGGCCGTCGCCCTGCTCCTCGCGGCGGTGCTGCTGGAGCGGCTCGGGGTCCCCCTGGACGGTCGGGCGCTCGGCGGGCTCCTCGCCTCAGCCCTCGGCGGCGGGGGCGGGTACCTCGCCCGGACCGCGCTCGGCAGCCGGCTCGCCGATCGCGGTCCCTGAGCGCACGCGGCGCGCGAGGTCGAGGAGCAGCCACCCGAGCAGGACCACCACCGCTGCGGTGAGGACGTTGTGCCCGAACCAGACGTTCGCGCCGTACGCGGCGGCGAAGCGCGTCGGCTCCGACGTCCACTGGGAGACCGCGAGCGCGAGGCCCGCGCCGAGCAGGACCGTCCGCGGCGCGCGCGGCAGGAGCCAGGCGAGCGGCAGGGCCCACGTCGCGTACCAGGGCAGCAGCACCGGCCCCAGCAGCATGAGCGCGACGAGCCCGAGCGCCCACGCGGCGCCCTCCTCGCGGACGGGGACCGGCGCGCGACGGACGAGGCTCCGGCCGATCGCGGCGACAGCCCAGACGAACAGCAGCGGGAACACGACGCGCGGCACGACCCCGAGCGTCCCGCCGGAGACGGCGTCGAGGAGACGGCGGAACAGGCGGGAGGGCGCGAGCCACCCCTCGTGGGTGGCGAGCTCGAGCATCCCGAGGGTGGGGTCGCGCCGGCTGAGGAAAGGCCCCGCGAGCGCGAGTCCGATCGCCGCCGTCACGGCGAGGTGCGGCGCGAGCGCGCGCAACCGGCGCCCGCGTGGCGCCTGCGCCGCCACGACGACGAGGGCGAGCGCGAGCGGCACCGCCGCGGGCGCCTTCACCAGCGCGCCCAGCGTGAGGACCGCGGTGACCGCGATCCGCCCCCCGAGCGCGAGGGCGAGCGCCCCGGCCACCGCCAGGGCGACCAGCAGGTCGTTGTGGCCGCTGCCGACGGACTGGAACAGCACCACCGGGTTCAGGCCGAACGCCGCGAGCGCGAAGGCCCGCCGCTCGGGCGCGAGGCGCCGGGCGAGGTGGGCGACCACCGCGAGCGTCGCCAGGCTCGCCGCGGCGGCGAGCCCCCGGAACACCGCGACCTGCCCCGGCAGGTTCCCGACCAGCCGCACGACGGCCGCCGAGACCTGGGTCCAGAGCGGCCCGTACACCGCCGGCGTGTCGGCCCACTTCGGTCCGACGTAGGCGAAGGCGGGGTCGGCCGGGAAATCGGCCGGCGTGGCGAGGTAGGGGTTCGCGTGGTACGTCGCCGCGATCCTCCCGTAGGCGGCGTACGAGTACACGTCGCGGGAGAAGAGCAGAGGAAGGCAGAGCAGGACGAGCGCGTGCGCGCCCACCGCGAGCGCGATCACCGTGCGCCCGGCGAGCTCCCCCCGCCACGCGGCGCGCAGGACGAGCGCGAACGCCGCCGCCGCGAGGGCGACCGCCGCGACGCCCGCCGCCGCGAGGGGGCTCGGCCCGAGCCGGGCGAGCCCGATCGCCTCCGACGCCCACCGCAGCGGCCCCGCCGGGCCCGCGCCCGGCGGCAGCCTCGGGCTGAAGGGCGAGCCGGGGGTGGCGGCGACGAGCCCGACGAGGGCCACCGAGCAGACCCATGCCCCGACCGCGAGCGTCCGCGCGCGCACGGGCCCGAGCCTACCGCCGCGTCAGCCGACGGCCAGGCGCTCGTGCTCGACCCGGAGCTGGCCGCACGCGGCCTCGATCTCGCGCCCCCGGGTGTCGCGGATCGTGACGTTCACGCCGGCGTCCTCGAGCAGCCCCGCGAACCGACGGATCCGCGCGGGCGGGCTCGCCCGCATCGGGAACCCCGGCGTCGCGTTCAGCGGGATCAGGTTCACATGCGCGCGCAGCCGGCGCGCGATCGCGGCGAGCTTGCCGGCCTGGTCGTCGGTGTCGTTCACGCCGTCGATCATCACCCACTCCAGCGACGGCCGGTGGTGCGTGCGCTCGCGCCAGTACGCGACGGCCTCGATCACCTGCTCGAGCGGCCACAGCCGGTTGGCCGGGACGAGCTCGCTCCGGAGCTCGTCGTCGGCGGCGTGGAGGCTGACCGCGAGGCGCACCTGGTCGTTCGCGTCGGGGAGCCGACGGATCCCCGCGACCACCCCCACCGTGGAGATCGTGACGTGCCGTGAGCCGAGCCCCATGCCCCGCGGGTCGGTGAGCCGCGCCACCGCGCCGAGGGTCGCCCGCTCGTTGGCGAAGGGCTCGCCCATGCCCATGAAGACCACGTTCGTGACCCGCTGCGGCGTCCACGCCGGGAGGTGCGGGGCAGCGCGGCGGGCCCAGACCACCTGCGCGGCGATCTCACCGGCCGTGAGGTTGTTCCGCAGCCCCATCTGCCCCGTGGCGCAGAAGGCGCAGCGCATGGCGCAGCCCGACTGCGTGGAGACGCAGGCGGTGACCCGGTCCCGGTAGCCCATGACCACGGTCTCGATCACGTGCCGGCCCCCGAGCTCGAGCAGCACCTTCCGCGTGGCGCCCCGGTCGGCGGTGCGCTCGTCGAGCACCCGCACCTCGATCGGGAGCTCCTCCGCCAGGCGCTCGCGCAGGCGCGCGGGGAGATCGGTCATCTCCTCGTACGTCGCGCTCCGCCGCCAGAGCTGCGCGTAGAGCTGGCGCGCCCGGAACGGCGGCTCGCCCCAGGCGGCGAGCCGCTCCGTGAGCTGCTCGAGGGTGAGGTCGTAGACGTTCACACCTCGAGGGTACCCTGGTCGGGTGGGAGCGGACCCCGTGGGAGCGGACCCCCTCGCCCCGATCATCGAGCGCTCCGGGGTCATCGTCCTCGACGGCGGGCTCGGAGGCACGCGACGCCTGGCTCAGCCGCGGGGCCCGACCTGCTCGCGTGCGAGACGATCCCCTCGATCGTAGAGGGCGCGCCCGCGGAGATCCCCGACGTCCCCGCCTGGGTCAGCTTCAGCTGCCGCAACGCGGCCGAGATCTGCGACGGCACCCCGTTCGAGATGGTGGTCCGGGTGGCGACGGAGGCACCGAACGTCGTGGCCGGTCGGCGTGAACGGCACCTCGCCCCTGCACCTCGAGGGCCTGATCCGGATCGCGGTCGGGATCACCGACCTGCCCGTCGTCGCCTACCCGGACGCCCGAGCCTTGTACGACGGCGTCCGCCGCGCGTGGGTCGAC
>SIRV01000388.1 GCA_004366195.1 Actinomycetota bacterium | reverse complement strand
CTTCCGGGGCCGCACGGTGACGGTCCGGCTCATCGGTGTCGACACGCCGGAGTCGGTGGCCCCGGGCCAGCCGGTCGAGTGCTACGCGCTCGCCGCGTCCCGCTACACGGCGCGGCGGCTCGAGGGTGAGCGCGTCCGGCTCGAGCTCGACGTGGAGCGGATCGATCGCTACGGGCGGACCCTCGCCTACGTGTGGCTCGGCGACGAGCTGTTCAACGAGACGCTCGTGCGCGAGGGGTACGCGGTCGTGGCCACCTACCCCCCGAACGTGCGGTACGTGGAGCGGTTCACGGCGGCCCAGCGCGAGGCCCGGGCGCACGAGCGCGGCCTGTGGGGCCGCTGCGTCCCGGCCACCGGCCCGGCGGGCTCCGCCGGGTGCGACCCCGCCTATCCCGACGTCTGCATCCCGCCCCCGCCGCCCGACCTCGACTGCGCCGACGTCCCCTACCGGCGCTTCACCGTGCGGCCGCCCGACCCGCACTCCTTCGACGGCGACCACGACGGGATCGGCTGCGAGACGTGACGCGCGGTGGCGCCATCGCGCCGATGGCGGCCGAGTCGACCGATGGCGCGGCGGGGCTTCAAGCCCGAGGGATGGGCAGACCGATACCTGTGGGGATGATCCGGTTCACTCGCTCACGATGGGTCCGACGCCTCCTCGGCGCAGGGGCGGGCGTGTGCGTCCTGGCGTCGTTGGTCCCGGCGGCGGCGGGGACGCGTCCCTACCGGCCGGACGGGTGGATCAAGCTCTGCGGGCTCAGCCTCGGCTGCGTGATCGACCCGCCGCCGCATCCCTGGCGGGGGAAGGACGTCTACAACGGGACCGGGCGCCGCCAGACCGTGAAGGTGGACATCAACGACGGCGAGGGCGTCCGGTTCTGGATCGCGGTGCAGAACGACGGGACGGAGCGGGACACGATCGGGGTGCAGGGCTGTCGCGGCACCCGGGTCTTCGACGTCAACCGCGTGCTCCTCGGTCGGCACAAGCGGCAGGACCCGAGCGCGAAGGACCTCACGCGGCGGTACGTCCGGGGCACGCTCGCGTTCACGCTCGACCCGGGGGAGCGCGTGATCTTCACGCTCAACATCATCACCGGGCCGGTCGAGGGGAAGAGCTACCGCTGCCGGACCGAGATGACCTCGCAGGGGGACCCCGACCGGGTGGACGTCGTCGTCGCCGCGATGTCGACGTACTGACCCGTCCGCCAGCCGCTACCCTTGCCCGCATGCGCACCGCGTTCGAGCCGCTCGTCACCGAACGTCTGCTCCTGCGTCGCTCGGTCCCGGAGGACGCCGAGGCGATTTCGGCGTACCGCAGCGACCCCGACGTCCATCGCTACCAGGGGTGGCAGCGGACGGACGTGGAGAGCGTCCGGGCCGAGATCGAGGAGATGGCTCGGCGGGAGCCGGGGGACCCCGGCTGGGTTCAGCTCTCCGTGATCGAGCGGGCGACCGGCCGACTCGTCGGCGACGTAGGGCTCTGCGGCGTGGCCCACGAGCCGGGGGTCGTGAAGGTCGGCTACACGATCGCCCCCGCGTACCAGGGCCGCGGCTACGGGACGGAGGCGATGCGGGCGCTCGTGGCCTACGCCTTCGACGTCCTCGGCGCCGAGGTCGTGCGCGCCTACGCCGACGCGGACAACATCGCCTCCCACCGCGTCGCCGAGAAGGTCGGCATGCGCCTCGTGGAGCGCTTCCGGGCGTTCGACGACGGCGAGGAGTGGTGGGGCGTGCGGTACGAGCTCCGCCGGGGGGAGCGCCGGAGCGCGACCTGACCCGGGGCCGAGCGCGCGGAGATCGGCCGTCGCCGCTCGCCCCTCCCGTCGCGGTCCCGGCGGGCGCGGGCCTCCGAGGTCAGCCGCGGAAGAGCCCCGCCACGGCGTTGATCATGGCGGCGATGAAGACCACCCCGAACAGGTAGGACAGGAGGGCGTGCCGGAGGATCGCCCGACGCATCGGCCGAGCGGTGACCGCTGTGTCGGAGACCTGGAAGGTCATGCCGATGGTGAAGGCGAGGTAGGCGAAGTCGGATCGGGGCGGGTCTCGCCGTTCCAGTCGATCCCCTCGCCGTGCCGGTAGTACAGGTCGGCGTAGCGGAGCGCGAACACCGTGTGCACGACGGCCCAGGAGGACGCCACGGTGGTGAGCGCGAGCGCGTGGGTCGGTCCGCTCCATGACGCCCTCGCGCCCTCGCCGACGAGCGCGAGGACGATCCCGCCGGGGCTCGCGAGGCTGGAGCCCAGCAAGAGGAGGTCGGCGGCGGCGCGCGACGGATCCTCGCGCGTGGCGTGGCGTGCCGTCGCGGCGGCGTCGAGCCCTCCCAGGGCGAGCCACACCCACGCGACGAAGGTGCAGGAGGCGGCGGTCCACCCGGCGAGGAGGGCTACCTCCCACGACGCGGCGGCGGCGATCGAGGCGCCCGTGACGGCCCCCACCACGGCCGACACCGCGACGCGCGATCCCGATCTCGCCGGTCTCCGCGCGATCCCTCGGCGGCTCGCCTTCACGGGCCGACGATAGCCGAGGTGGCGGCCCGAGCGGACTCAGGCCCGGCCGACCTCCGCGAGCCACGCCCGGAGGTTCGGCACGTTCGCCCTGGCGACCGCATGACCGCCCGTGGCCGCGCCGTCGAGGCCGGGAACCGCCCGGAGGGCGGGGCCGCCTTCACCGTTCGCCTGCCCGTCGCCTGAAAACGAACCTTGCGCTCCGGCGGCGCGACCCCCTACCATCTCGCCCACTTCCGTCGGGGCCCGCACGACGGTGGCCGTCTCCGTGCCCGCCCCGACGTCACGAGGATGGCAACGAGGGGATCATCGGTGGGGGTCGTGGCGGAGGCAGGCGTCGATCGGATCGACGTCCGGTTCGATCGCGTTACCAAGCGGTTCGAGAACGTCGTCGCGGTCGACGGCGTGAGCTTCGAGGTGCCGAGCAACTCCTTCTACTCCCTCCTCGGCCCCTCGGGCTGCGGCAAGACCACCTCGCTGCGCCTCATCGCCGGGTTCGAGCAGCCCACGGAGGGCACGATCGAGATCGGCGGGCGGAGCGTCGCCGGCGTCCCCTCACACAGGCGGAACGTGAACACGGTCTTCCAGCACTACGCGCTGTTCCCCCACATGGACGTGGCCGGCAACGTCGGCTACGGCCTCCGGCAGATCCGGCCGAAGCTCCCCAGGGCCGAGATCGAGCGGCGGGTGGGCGAGGCCCTCGAGCTCGTGCGCCTCTCGGGGTTCGGCGCCCGGCGCGTGTGGGAGCTCTCCGGCGGGCAGCAGCAGCGGGTGGCCCTCGCACGGGCGCTCGTGATGCGCCCCCGGGTGCTGCTCCTCGACGAGCCCCTCGGCGCGCTCGACCTCAAGCTCCGCAAGGAGATGCAGCTCGAGCTGAAGCAGCTCCAGCGCGAGGTCGGGATCACCTTCATCTACGTCACCCACGACCAGGAGGAGGCCCTGTCGATGAGCGACCGGATCGCCGTGATGCGGGCCGGTCGCATCCTCCAGGAGGGCCCGCCGACCGAGCTGTACGACCAGCCGGTGGATCGGTTCGTGGCGGACTTCATCGGGCAGTCGAACTTCTTCGAGGGCGTCGTCGAGGACCCGGGGCCCCCGGTCGTGGTCCGCACCGATCGGGGGGTGGCCCTGCGGGCGCCGCTGCCGGCGAGCGGGCGGCCGCTCGCGCGCGGGGAGCGGGCCGTGGTCTCGGTGCGGCCCGAGCGGGTGCACCTCGAGGCTCCGGGCGTGGACCCGCCCTCCGGGTGGGCCTCGGCGCTCGGCCGGGTCCGGGAGCGCACGTTCCTCGGGGATCAGGTCGAGTTCGCGGTGGATGCGCCGGCGCTCGGCCACGTCACCGTCCGGCTCAGCCACCGGCCCGGGTCGCCCGAGGCGAGGTTCGCGCCGGGCGATGAGGTCCAGGTGGGCTGGGCCGAGGAGGTCGCGCTCGCGCTGGGGGCGTGAGGCGGAGACGGGAAAGGAGGGATGAGTTGACGGAGCGGAGGAACCCCCTGGCGGGGACCGGGGCGGGCG
>SIRV01000387.1 GCA_004366195.1 Actinomycetota bacterium | reverse complement strand
CGAGGACCGGGCCGAGGAGCTCGCCCGCACGCTCTCGCTCGACCAGGGCAAGCCCCTCCGCGCCGAGGCCGAGGACGAGGTGGCCGAGCTCGTCGCGTACTTCGAGATGGCCGCCGCGGACGCGACCCGGATGGAGGGGATCCTCCCGCCCTCGGTGGACGCGGGCAAGCGCGTCCTGCTCCAGCGCGTGCCGCTCGGGGTCGTCTCGGTCATCAGCCCGTGGAACTGGCCCTACACGATGCCGGCGGAGATCCTCGCCCCGGCCCTCGCGTACGGGAACGCCGTGGTGTGGGCGCCGGCCCCCACGACCTCGATCTGCGCGGCGCGGCTCGCCGAGTGCCTGGAGGCGGCGGACCTCCCGCCGGGGGTCGTGAACCTCGTGACGGGCCCCGGGCCCGTCGTCGGCGACGAGATCGCGGCGAACCCCGGGACCCAGGCGGTGGGCTTCATCGGGTCCATCGCCACGGGCCGGACGGTCGCGGCGCGCGCCGCCGGGAAGGAGCTCCTGCTCGAGATGGGGGGCAACGGGCCCCTCGTCGTGCTGGACGACGCCGACCTCGACCGCGCGGTGGAGGCGACGCTCGTCGCGTGCTTCCTCAACGCCGGCCAGAGCTGCACGGCGGGGGAGCGGATCCTGGTCCAGCGGGAGGTGGCCGAGGACTTCGCCGAGCGGCTCGCGGCCCGCGTGGCGGAGGCGATCCGGGTCGGGGACCCCTTCGACGAGACGACCACGATGGGTCCCCTGAACAACGAGCCGGTGGCGGAGAAGACCGAACGCCACGTCCGGGACGCGGTCGAGCGCGGCGCGCGTCTGCTCGCCGGCGGCGAACGGCTGCCGGAGCTCGGCTCCCCGCTCTTCTTCGCCCCCACGGTCCTCGCCGAGGTGACCGAGGAGATGGAGATCGCGCGGGAGGAGACCTTCGGGCCGGTGGCGCCGATCTCGACCATCGAGGACGAGGCCGAGGCGATCCGGATCGTGGAGGGCTCGCCCTACGGGCTCCTCGCGGCGGTGTTCACCCGCGACTTCGCGCGGGGCCTGCGCTTCGCCGAGGCGGTGCGGACGGGCTGGGTCAACGTGAACGAGGGCACGAACTACTGGGAGTCCCACCTGCCCTTCGGCGGGCGGGCCGGCTCGATGAGCGGGGTCGGACGGGTCGGCGGGCGGTTCTCGATGGAGCGCCTGACCGAGCTCAAGACCGTGGTCATCGACCTCGGCGCGGGCTAGTCGTTGCGGCTCCCGCAACGACTCACTCGTGCATGCAACCAACGGACGCCATCATCGGGGGAACCATGCGGGATCGAGCGCGGACCGTGATCGTCGGCGCCGGGATCGTCGGCGCGAGCGCCGCCTACCACCTCGCCGAGCTCGGCGAGACCGACGTCCTCGTGATCGACCAGGGTCCCCTGTTCGAGGCGGGGGGCTCGACCTCCCACGCGCCCGGGCTCGTCTTCCAGACCAACGCCTCGCGCACGATGTGCCGCATCGCCCAGGACACGGTGGCGCTGTACCGATCGCTCGAGCTCGACGGCGAGCCGTGCTGGTACGAGGTCGGCTCGATCGAGGTCGCCACGACCCCGGAGCGGATGCGCGAGCTCCGTCGACGCCTCGGGTTCGCGCGCTCCTACGGCCTGGAGGGCGGGGAGCTGCTCACGCCGGCGGAGGTGGTCGAGCGAAGCCCCCTCGTGAACCCCGACCACATCCTCGGCGGGTACTTCGTGCCCTCCGACGGGATCGCGAAGGCGGTCCGGATCGTGACGGCGCTCGCCCGTCGGGCGGAGGCGCGGGGGGTCGCGTTCGAGGGCGGGGTTACCGTGACCGGGTTCGACGTCCGGCGGGGGCGGATCCGTGGGGTGCGGACCGACCGCGGCGATATCGAGTGCGAGCGGGTGCTCATCTGCGCCGGGATCTGGGGGCCGACCGTCGGCGCCATGCTCGGCGTTCCGATCCCGCTCGTCGCTGTCCAGCACCAGCTGGTGTGGACCGATCCCATCCCCGAGCTGGCCGGCGAGACGCGGGAGGTCGTCCACCCGCTCCTGCGGCACCAGGATCGCTCCCTCTACTACCGCCACCGGCAGGATCACTACGCGGTCGGGAACTACCGGCACGAGCCCCGGGTCACCCCGCAGACCGAGATCCGCCACCCGAGCGAGCCCGGCCCGATGCCCTCGCTGATGCCGTTCACCCCCGAGGACTTCGACGAGGCCGAGGCCGAGACGGAGCGGCTGCTGCCGGCGCTCCGGGGGCGCATGCGCCCCGCCGACCCGAGCCGCTCGATCAACGGCATGTTCTCCTTCACCCCCGACGGCGGCTCGATCGTGGGGGAGAGCGCGACGGTGCGCGGGGTCTTCGTCTGCGAGGCGGTGTGGGTCACGCACGCGGCCGGTATGGCGCGGCAGGCGGCGGAGTGGATGGTGGCTGGCGAGCCGAGCCTCGACCTCGCCGAGGCGGACGCGAACCGCTTCTACCCGCACATGACGACCGCTCCCTACGTGCTCGAGCGCGGCAAGCAGCAGTACCGGGAGGTCTACGACATCATCCACCCCCGGCAGCAGATGTCGCGGCCGCGGGGGCTCCGCCTCTCGCCCTGGTACGACCGCCAGGTCGAGCTCGGCGCGTCCTTCGTCTCGTCCGCAGGGTGGGAGCGCCCGCAGTGGTACGAGGCGAACCGGGGCCTGCTCACCGGCGCGCCGTGGGAGATCCGCGACGAGTGGTCCGCCATGCTCTGGTCGCCGATCGAGGGCGCCGAGCACCTCGCGACGCGCGAGCGCGCGGGCCTGTTCGACCTCACCGCGTACGTGAAGATCCTCGTCGAGGGGCCCGACGCCCTCGCGTTCCTGGAGCGGCTCTGCGCGAACCGGGTGGACCGCGCCCCGGGCTCGCTCGTCTACACGTCCATGCTCACGACCCGGGGCACGATCCGGTGCGACGTGGTCGTGACCCGTCTCGACGAGGACCGGTTCATGGTCGTCACCGGAGGTGGGTCGGGCATGCACGACCTCGCCTGGATCCGGCGCCGGGTCCGCGAGGGCGAGGAGGTCCGGATCTCGGAGCGGCCGATGTTCACGCTCGGCCTGTGGGGCCCGGCGGCCCGGGAGATCCTCTCCCGCGTCACCGACGCCGACCTCCCGGACGCGGCGTTCCCCTACATGACCGCTCGGAGGCTCGACCTCGGCGAGGTCCCGGTGCTCGCGCAGCGCATCAGTTACGTCGGCGAGCTCGGATGGGAGCTCTACGGACCGATCGAGATGGGGCGCCGTGCGTGGGACCTCGTGTTCGAGGCGGGGCGCGAGCTCGGCCTCGTCCCGGCGGGGCTCGGAGCCTTCGACTCCCTGCGCCTGGAGAAGGGCTACCGGCTGTGGGGGCAGGACATCGACACCGAGCACGACCCCCTGGAGGCAGGACTGGGGTTCGCGGTCCGGTGGGAGAAGGACTTCCAGGGCAAGGAGGCGCTCCTGGCCGCGCTCGAGCGCGGTCCCGAGCGGCGCCTCGCGTGCATGACCCTGGACGACCCCGGGCGGGTGGTGATGGGCAAGGAGCCGATCGTCGCCGACGACGTGGTCGTCGGGCACGTGACCTCGGCCGGCTACGGGTACAGCGTGGGCCGGGGGATCGCCTACGGCTACCTCCCGGCCGACCTGGCCCGCGAGGGGACGGCGGTCGAGATCGAGTACCTGGGCGAGCGCCTCGCGGCGACCGTCGCCGCCGAGCCGCTCGTCGACCCGAAGGGCGAGCGACTGAGGAGCTGAGATGGCCGCTGACGACATCGACCTCGCGAGCCTGTCGGACGAGGACCTCATCCGACAGATGCACGACGACCTCTACGACGGCCTCGCCGACGAGATCGTGGAGGGGACCCGGATCCTGCTGGAGCGCGGGCTCCCGCCCGACCGGGTCCTGAACGACGCGCTCGTCGAGGGGATGCGCATCGTCGGCGTGGACTTCCGCGACGGGATCCTGTTCGTCCCCGAGGTGCTCCTCGCGGCCAACGCCATCAAGGCCGGCATGGAGGTCCTCCGGCCGCTCCTCGCCGAGACGGGGGCCGAGCGTATCGGCAAGGTCGTGATCGGCACGGTGAAGAACGACATCCACGACATCGGCAAGAACCTCGTGGCGATGATGCTCGAGGGCGCCGGGTTCGAGGTCATCGACCTCGGCATCAACAACCCCGTCGAGCGGTACCTGGAGGCCCTCGAGGAGCACGAGCCCGACATCCTCGGGATGTCGGCCCTGCTCACGACGACCATGCCGTACATGAAGGTCGTGATCGACGCCCTCGTGGAGCGGGGCATCCGGGACCGCTACATCGTCATGGTGGGCGGGGCCCCGTTGAACGAGGAGTTCGGCCGGGCGATCGGGGCCGACGCCTACTGCCGGGACGCCGCGGTCGCGGCGGAGACCGCCAAGGCGCTCGTCCAGGCCCGTCGGGCGGCCGTGGCGTAGGGGGCGGGTCGTGGCCGAGGCCGAGCTCAGCATCATCCGCTGGCGGGACATCCCCGCCCAGGTGATCGCCCGCCGGGGGCGCGAGACCGCCCGCCGGCTCATGCCGGAGGAGTTCCAGCAGGCGATCGACGCGGCCGCCATGGTCGCCGGGCTTACGGGCTCGGACGAGTACGCGGCGGCGTTCGTGACGGAGCGACGCCCCTGCGGCGACGACCTGGAGGCGGAGGCCGCAGCCGAGGTCGAGCGGCTCGAGGCCGCCTTCCCGCGCGAGCGGCTTCTCGCTCTCGCCCGGGCAGGCGGACGGCTGAGCTAGCCCGGCCCGACCCGGGCGAGCGGCGAGAGCCGCTCGCGGCAACGAGGCTGGAGGGCTCCGCCGTCGCGGCAGTCGGGCGTCTCCCGCGTCGGCCCTCAGCCCGGCAGCCGCTTCGAGACGGGGTGGGCTGCGCCGTAGGTGAGATAGCCGCCGTCGACGACGAGCGTCTGCCCGGTGATGAAGGCGGCCTCGCGCGA
>ML214223.1:2382-7639 GCA_004366195.1 Actinomycetota bacterium | reverse complement strand
GAGGGGAGCGAGGTGAGGCCCTCCGGGTCCCCCTCGGAGGCTCGGACGGCCTCGCCGGCCGCCGTCTGATCGGTCGGGCGATCGAGGACCGCCCCGAGCTCCGGCTGTCGGCTCACGCGCTCGCCGGGATGGCGCGGCAAGCAGAAGGAGACGCGGGTGCCGCCTGCGGGCAGCGGATCGGCCCACATGATGCCCCCGTGCTGGACCACGAGCTGACGCGCCATGTGCAACCCGACCCCGGCGCCGGCCCGCTCCTTGCGGAGGATCTCCTCGCCGGCGGTGAAGGGCTCGGCGAAGGCCTGGGCGGCGGTCCGTCGCTCCATGCCGGCCCCGCGGTCGGTGACGGAGATGACGATGCCCTCGTCGAGGGATCGCGCGACGAGCGAAACGGGCTGGCCCTCGGCGGTGTAGCGGCAGGCGTTGTCGAGGAGCTGACGGACGATCTCGGCCAGACGGACGGGGTCGGCGGAGGCCACCAGGGAGGCGGGGATCCGGCGCTCGATCGCCACGGCGGGGTACTGCCGAGCCACCTGGTCCACGACGTGGCGGAGGACGGGCGCGATGTCGGTCTCCGAGATCTTCAGCGTGAGGGTGCCGCGATCGAGCTCGGCGACGGTGAGCATCTCGTCCACCAGGCCCATGAGCTTCTCGAGGGCGCCCTCCAGCTGGCCGAGGAACCCGTCGAGCTCCTCCTCGGGGATCCCGCGATGGCGAAGCACGTAGGCGATGCCCTTCGCCACCGTGAGGGGGGTGCGCAGCTCGTGGGAGACGTTGGCGAGGAACTCGGCCTTCGCGCTCGTGAGCTGATCCAGACGTTCGGAGGTCTCGGCCAGGCTCGACTCCAGCTCCTGCCGGCGCAGGCTCTCGCTCGTCAGGCGCTCGGCGAGCTGGAGGGCGAGGCGTGGACCGAGCGCCACGTTGCCGAGGAGGACGGCCTGGATGGCCCGCAGGACGGCCTCTGACCCGTCGTCCTTCAGGAGGTAGGCGGCGGCGCCGGCGGCCAGGGTCTCGGCGGCGACGACCGGCGAGGCGACCGAGCTCCAGCAGACGACACGGGTCTCCGGCACGACGGCGAGCAAGCGCCGGACGAGCTCGGGACCGCCGAGCCCCTCCAGCCCGATCTCGGTCACGACCACGGCCGGCTGGGTGCGGGCGGCGACCTCGACCGCCCGGAACCCGTCCGTCACCGTCTCGATCTCGAGATCGGCCCCGGAGCGGAGCAGCGCGTACTGGAGCTGCGCGAGCCCCTCGGGGGTGTCGCAGAGGAGGACGCGGGTCGGCATCACCTGAGGTATCGAACCGCCCGAGCCCGCGGTTGAGGCGCCGTCCGCCGGAAGGCGGAGGACTACTCGACGAGGCCGCTCCGGATCGCGATGGCGACGGCCTGCGCGCGGTCGTTGGCGCCGAGCTTCTCGAAGATGCGCTCGAGGTGGGTCTTGACGGTGTGGGGGCTGATCCCCAGGTCCTTCGCGACCTCCTTCGTGGTGGCCCCGTAGGCGACCTTCTGGAGGATCTCCTTCTCGCGACGGGAGAGCGGCGGCTGGTCGCTGCGCCGCTCGGCGAGCTGGACCTCCTCGATGAAGGCGCGGGTCAGCGCGGGGTGGATCACCGCCTTGCCCTCCAGCGCGAGGCGAGCCGCGTTCACGAGCTCGTCGGCGTCGGCGTCCTTCAGCAGGTAGCCCGAGACGCCGGCCTGGATGGCCTCGGAGATCGAGGCGCGGGACTCGTCCACCGTGAACAGGATGACCCGGGTCCCGGGCGACGCCTCCCGGATCGCCCGGGTGGCCTCGATCCCGCTCATCCCCGGCATCCGCACGTCCATGAACACGATGTCGGGCGAGAGCTCGGTCGCCTTCTCCACCGCGTCCTCGCCGCTCTCGGCCTCGCCCACGACCACGACGTCCTCGGCCAGGTCCAGGGCCGCGTGGAGCCCCTCCCGGGTCACGGGGTGGTCGTCGACGATGAGGACGCGGATGCTCATGGCTCCAGTATGGGTATCGGTTCGCGATCCCTTCGTAGGATAGAGGTTCGAGCCCCGGAGGGATACCAAGGTGAACGAGGTCTCAGCGGAAGGCGGCGCGCCGGTCCCCTCGGTCGAGCGGATCTACGAGGCGCTGAAGCAGGTCTACGACCCGGAGCTCGGGATCAACATCGTGGACCTGCTCGGGCTCGTGTACGACGTCTCGGTCTCCGAGGAGGGCGACGTCCACGTCGAGTACACGCTGACGACGATGGGCTGCCCCATCGGCCCCTTGATCGAGCAGCAGATCCAGGCCTTCGTCGCGCAGGTGCCGGGGGTGCGCTCCGTCACGGCGGAGATGGTCCTGCGGCCGCCCTGGAGCCCGGAGATGATGTCCGAGGAGGCCAAGGCCGCCCTGGGGTTCTTCTGACCCGCGGGGTCCCTTGACGTTGCCGGCGCGCTGCGGCAAGATGCGCCCGGGAAATCCGACCGAGTCGGTCGGGAATCCGCCGGGCGTTCGAGGTGGGGGATGATCAGGACGCGGGCGAGGGGTCTCGTCGGGATCATGATTCCCGCGCGCCTGTGCCGGCGAGCCCGCTCGGAGCGGGAGGGCGACGGCGACACCTCCGTGTGAGGGAGACCGAGCCGGCCCGTCCAACGACCCACCGATCCGAAGGAGGTCCCTGTGAGCGGCTACGCCAACCCCGACGCGCTCGTCGAGACCGAGTGGCTCGAGCGGCACCTCGAGGACCCCGACGTCCGGGTGATCGAGGTGGACGAGGACACGACGGCGTACGAGAAGGGCCACATCCCGGGTGCCGTCGCCTGGAACTGGACGACCGATCTCCGCGCGCCCGTGGGGCGCGACTACCTGGACCGGAGGGGGTTCTCGCGGCTCCTCTCCGCGGCCGGCGTTCGGGACGGGACGACGGTGATCCTCTACGGCGGGAACAACAACTGGTTCGCGGCCTACGCCTACTGGCTGCTGAAGCTGCGCGGCTTCGATGCCGTGAAGCTCCTGAACGGCGGCCGGAAGAGGTGGGAGCTCGAGAGCCGGCCCCTCACCCAGGAGGTTCCCTCCTACGAGCCCACGGGGTTCGAGATCCGCGGCCCCGAGCGTCCGGAGATCCGAGCCCTGCGCGACGAGGTGCTCGCGAAGCTCGGACGGGCGGGGTTCGTCGACGTACGTTCCCCCGAAGAGTACCGGGGCGAGAAGCTCGCCCCCGACCACCTGCCTCAGGAGCAGTCCCAGGTCCCCGGCCACATCCCCGGTGCGGCCAACATCCCGTGGGCGAAGGCCGTGAACGACGACGGGACGTTCAAGACCGCCGAGGAGCTGCGGGCGATCTACGAGGCGGAGGGGATCACGCCCGAGCGCGAGGTCATCGCCTACTGCCGGATCGGGGAGCGCTCCAGCCACACCTGGTTCGTGCTCCGGGAGCTCCTCGGCTACCCGGACGTGAAGAACTACGACGGCTCGTGGACCGAGTACGGGTCGCTCGTGGGCGTCCCCGTGGCGCTGGGGTGATGGAGGTCCTCATCGAGCGCAACCGCGGGTTCGCGGCAGCCTTCGACCAGGGGGACCTCCCCATCCCGCCGGCGGAACGTCTCGCCATCCTCACCTGCATGGACGCGCGGGTCGATCCCCTGCGCGCCTTCGGTCTCCGCCTGGGCGATGCGCATATGATCAGGAACGCCGGAGGGCGCGCGTCCGACGACGCCCTGCGCTCGCTGATCATCTCTGCGAACCTCCTCCAGGTCCGGTCGGTGGCCGTCGTGCACCACACGGACTGCGGGATGCAGACCTTCACGGACGAGGCGCTGCGCACCCGGCTCGCGGAGGAGCTCGGGGTGGACGCGTCGGGGCTGCGGTTCCTGCCCTTCTCGGACCTGGAGGAGAGCGTCCGGGAGGACGTCCGTCGGATCCGCTCCTCGCCGTTCCTGCCCCCCGATCTCGTCGTCGGCGGGTTCGTGTACGACGTTCGGAGCGGGCTCCTGCGCGAGGTGCCGTCGGCGTGAGCAGCGGGAGGGGAGAATCCGACTCCGTCGGTAGACTTTCCGGGCCGCCCCGGCTATGCTGAGGGCGGAGACATCGGCCAAGGCTGCGAGGAAGGAACGACGGTGGCGGTCAGCCAGGAAGAGCACCTGCGAGAGCTCGCGAAGGGCTACCGGTACGGCTGGAGGGACGAGGTCGAGTACGTCTTCCAGCCCAAGAAGGGCCTGTCCGAGGAGGTCGTCGAGGAGATCTCGGCGATCAAGGGGGAGCCCGACTGGATGCGCCGGTTCCGCCTCAAGGCGCTGAAGCACTTCCTGGCCCGACCGATGCCGTGGTGGGGGGCGGACCTGTCGGAGATCGACTTCGACGACATCTACTACTACCTGAAGCCCACCGAGGCCCAGGCCAAGAGCTGGGAGGATCTGCCGGAGGAGATCCGGGGTACCTGGGACCGCCTCGGGATCCCGGAGGCGGAGAAGAAGTACCTGGGCGGCGTGTCGGCCCAGTACGAGTCGGAGGTCGTCTACCACAAGATCCGCGAGGAGCTCGCCTCGATGGGCGTGATCTTCACCGACACCGACAGCGCCCTCCGCGAGCACCCCGACCTCGTCCGCGAGTACTTCGGCACGATCGTGCCCCCGAACGACAACAAGTTCGCCGCCCTCAACTCGGCCGTGTGGTCGGGCGGCTCGTTCATCTACGTGCCGCCGGGGGTGCACGTGGACATCCCGCTCCAGGCCTACTTCCGGATCAACGCGGAGAACATGGGGCAGTTCGAGCGGACCTTGATCATCGCCGACGAGGGCAGCTACGTGCACTACGTGGAGGGCTGCTCGGCGCCGATCTACTCGAGCGACTCCCTCCACGCCGCCGTGGTCGAGATCATCGTCAAGCGCGGCGCCCGCGTCCGCTACACGACGATCCAGAACTGGTCCACGAACGTCTACAACCTGGTCACGAAGCGCTCGGCCGTGTACGAGGACGCGGTGATGGAGTGGATCGACGGCAACATCGGCTCGAAGGTCACGATGAAGTACCCGTCGATCTACCTCCTCGGCAAGGGCGCTCGCGGCGAGGTGCTCTCGGTCGCGTACGCCGGACGCGGCCAGCACACCGACGCCGGAGGCAAGGCGATCCACGCCGCGCCGTACACGACGAGCGTGATCACGTCGAAGTCGGTGAGCAAGGACGGCGGCCGGACCGGCTACCGCGGCCTCGTGCGCGTCGAGCCCGGCGCCCACCACGCGAAGAGCACCGTGCGGTGCGACGCCCTGATCCTGGACGAGCAGTCGCGCTCCGAC
>ML214223.1:0-2317 GCA_004366195.1 Actinomycetota bacterium | reverse complement strand
TCGACGAGCAGTCGCGCTCCGACACCTACCCGTACATCGAGGTGGAGGAGGAGACCGCCGCCCTGGGCCATGAGGCGACGGTCAGCCGGGTCGGCGAGGACCAGCTCTTCTACCTGATGAGCCGGGGACTGTCCGAGGCCGAGGCGACGGCGATGATCGTGAACGGCTTCATCGAGCCCATCACCCGCGAGCTGCCGATGGAGTACGCGGTCGAGCTGAACCGCCTCATCGAGCTCCAGATGGAGGGCGCGGTCGGCTGACGCCGATCAGCCGCTCGACGCCCGCGGTCGGACGCCGACGGCGAGGGCCACGCGGGTGAGGGCGGAGCGCATCGCATCCACCGAGGCCTGGGGCGTGTCGATGCGGTGCTCGAGGCGCCTCCAGCCGGTCGAGCGGCCCCCCTGAGGGGCGGGAAATCCGACCGAGTTGATAGGATTCTGCCATGACCATGACGACCACGTTCGACGAGGAGGCCCTCGGGCGTCTCCCGGCGGCGCCCCCGTTCGTCGAGGCCCTGCGCAAGCAGGCGTTCACGGAGTTCCTCGCCCTCCCCATCCCCTCCCAGGAGACCGAGGAGTGGCGCTACACGGACCTCTCCGGACTGGAGCTCACGTTCGCGCCCTTCGCCGCGGGCGTGAGGGCCGAGAACCTGGACGGCGTCGATGAGCGGATCCTCGCCGCGGCGGGCTCGGTGGGGGAGCGCGCCGGCCTGCAGATCCAGCACAACTCGGAGGTCGCCGTCTCGCACCTCGACCCCGCGCTCGCCGCGAAGGGCGTGATCTTCACCGATCTCGACGTCGCCGCGCGGGAGCATCCCGAGCTCGTGGAGCCGTACCTCCACTCGCTCGTGCCCACCTCGAGGACGAAGTTCACCGCCCTCCACGGGGCCTTCCGGACCGGCGGGACGTTCCTGTACGTCCCGGCCGGGGTCGTCGTCGAGGCGCCGGTGCAGACCCTCGTGTGGCTCGACGCCGACGGCGCCGCCGTGTTCCCCCACACCCTCATCGTGGTGGGCGAGGACGCGGAGGTGACCTTCATCGACCGCTACGCGAGCCCCGACCTCGCTCGAGCCCTGTCCGACGGGATCGTGGAGATCCACACCGGGCCGGCGTCCCGCGTCCGGTACGTCTCGATCCAGGAGTGGGGGTCGGGGGTGATCCACCTGGGGGTCCAGCGGACGCGGCTCGCCCGCGACGTGGACTTCCGATCGGTGGCCGTGGGGTTCGGTGCCGCCCTAGCCCGGGTCGAGTCGGAGAGCCTCCTCGCCGAGCCCGGCGCCTCCAGCGAGATGCTGGGCGTGTTCTTCGCCGCCGACCGGCAGCACTTCGACCACCGCACGGAGCAGGACCACGTGGCGCCCGGCTGCCACAGCGACCTCCTCTACAAGGGCGCGTTGCGGGACGAGAGCCGGGCCGTCTACAGCGGGTGGGTCCACGTCCGCCCGGGGGCGCGGAAGACCGACGCCATGCAGACCAGCCGCAACATCGTCCTCTCGGACAAGGCGAAGGCCGATGCGATCCCCAACCTGGAGATCGAGAACAACGACGTCCGCTGCGGCCACGCCGCGAGCGTCGGCCCGGTGGAGGAGGAGACCCTCTTCTACCTGCAGAGCCGGGGGATCCCGCGGGACGAGGCGGAGCGGCTCATCGTGTTCGGCTTCTTCCAGGAGGTCCTCGACCGCATCCCTCTGGAGGAGGTGCGGCAGGGCGTGGCCGAGGCGATCGAGCGGGAGCTCGCGCGATGAGCCGCGTGCGGGTGTGCGCCAGGTCCGAGCTCGTGCCGGGGCGGGCTCGGCTGGTCCGGGTCGGCGGGCGCGAGATCGCCCTCGTCGACCTGGGCGAGGCGGGGCTGCGCGCGATCGACGCGATCTGCTCGCACGCCCACGAGTACCTGAGCGAGGGCGAGGTGGATCTCGAGGAGCGGACCATCGAGTGTCCGAAGCACGGATCGACCTTCGACCTCGACACCGGTCGGCCGCGGTCGCTGCCGGCGACGCAGCCGGTCGAGGTGTTCGAGGTCACCACGGAGAACGACGACGTCTGGATCGAGGTGAGGGACGGTGAGTGAGCCGGCGACGCTCGAGGTCCGGGGCCTGCGGGTCTCGGTCGAGGGCAAGGAGATCCTGAAGGGGATCGACCTGGTGGTCCGTCAGGGCGAGGTGCATGCCCTGATGGGACCGAACGGCTCGGGCAAGTCCACGCTCGCGAACGTGATCATGGGCCGCCCCGGCTACGAGGTGAAGGAGGGGCAGATCCTCTTCAAGGGCGAGGACATCACCGGGCTCACCCCCGACGAGCGGGCCCGCCGCGGGCTGTTC
>SIRV01000384.1 GCA_004366195.1 Actinomycetota bacterium | reverse complement strand
AGGAGCGCGGCGGCGGGGAGGAGGAGCCGCTCGTCCTGGTTGGGGAGGCGCGGCGGTGCACCGCGGAGCGCGTCGGCCGGGTGGAGGAGCAGCTCGCCCTGCTCGCCGAGGCCCAGCGCCGCACCGAGGACTCGCTCCGAGAGCTGGGTGAGACCGTGAGCAGGCTCGCCCACGACGTGGCGAACCTCAAGGGCGTGAGCCTCGAGACGCACTACCTGCTCCACGCGGACGGCCTGTTCGGTCCCATCGCGCGGGGCATCCGCGTGTTGGACGGCCCGGCCAAGGAGTCGCTCCTCGGCCCCGCGATCGAGGCGGGTCGTCTCTCGCCCGAGGAGGCCGTGGACGTCCGGAGGGCCGACGTCCTCGCCGTGGGCAGGCGCGAGGGCACCGAGGTCTACCTCGTGGCGGAGGTCTCGTGGGCTATCGACCAGATCGACGTCGAGCGGGCCCGCGACCGCGCCGCCCTCCTCGAGCGGGCCGGCGTCCGAGCCCTGCCGATCGTCGCCGGCCAGGTCATCCATCCCGAGGTGGACGAGGTCGCCCGCGCGTCGCGCGTGTGGCGCGTTCTGGATGGCAGCGTCCGGGCACCCGCGTGAGAGCCGCCCTCGGCGACCGGGATCGCGGATCCCGTTGCTAGGCTGGCTCCGTGCGGATCGACATCCTCACCATCTTCCCCGGGATCTTCGAGAGTCCCCTCCGCGAGAGCTTGCTCGGCAAGGCCATCGCGTCGGGCCTGCTGGACGTGCGCGTCCACGACATCCGCGACCACGCCACCGACAAGCACCGCCGGGTGGACGACGAGGCCTACGGCGGCGGCCCGGGGATGGTGATGAAGCCGGAGCCGATCTTCGCCGCGGTGGAGGCGCTCGGACCCGGGCCGAAGCGGGTGATCCTGCTGTCGCCCGCCGGCCGGCGTCTGGATCAGGCGCTCGTGCGCGAGCTCGCCGCCGAGCCCTGGCTCGTGCTGATCTGCGGCCGCTACGAGGGCGTGGACGAGCGGGTCGTCGAGGGTCTCCCGGCGGAGGAGATCTCCATCGGCGACTACGTCCTCTCGGGGGGCGAGATCCCCGCGCTCGTCGTGCTGGAGGCCGTCTCGCGCCTGGTGCCCGGCGTGGTCGGGCGTGAGGAGTCGCTTGAGCGCGAGTCCTTCGGGCCCGAGGGCCTCCTCGACCACCCCCACTACACCCGCCCGGCCGAGTTCCGCGGCATGCGCGTGCCCGAGGTCCTGCTCTCCGGTCACCACGCGGAGATCGAGCGGTGGCGGCGCCAGGCCGCGCTGGAGAAGACCCGCCGCAACCGCCCCGACCTGCTGCGGGACGAGCCCGAGCCCTGAGCCGGTGTGATGATGCGACCCGCGTTGGGATCGCGCCGCGGAGGGTTGGCTGAGGCGCCGGTCCTCCTCGGCCGTGGGCCGGCGGCGTCTGCTATCGTTGCGGGTCCCGCCATGAAGAGCACCGACGTCATCGACCGGCAGTACCTGCGCGCCGATATCCCGGACTTCCGGCCCGGCGACACCGTGCGGGTCCACGTCCGGGTGGTGGAGGCTGGACGCGAGCGCATCCAGGTCTTCCAGGGCGTCGTCATCCGGCGCCAGGGCAGCGGCCTGCAGGAGACCTTCACCGTGCGCAAGATCTCCTTCGGGGTGGGGGTGGAGCGCACCTTCCCCGTGCACTCGCCCACCATCGCCAAGCTCGAGATCGTGAGCCGGGGCCGGGTCCGCCGGGCCAAGCTCTACTACCTCCGCGAGCTCCGGGGCAAGAAGGCCCGGATCCGCGAGCGCCGGGTGCCCGGCGAGGACCTGGCAGCGGTGAACGCGGCCGCCGCCGCGGCCGGCCTCGCGGCTCGGGAGACCGAGGAGGGGCTCGAGCCCGCCGAGGCGGAGCCGGAGGTCGTGGACGCCCAGGGTGCGGAGGCGGCCCAGGCCGAGGCCGAGCAGGTCGCGGAGGGGTCCGCGGACGAGAGCGCGCAAGGCTGAGCCCGTGGCACAGCCCTCCGGCTCGGCGGAGGCGCCGAGTCCCGAACGGCCGCGGCCGGCCGAGGCCTTCGCCGCCGGGCCGCCCCCGGACCCGAGGGATCGCTCGGAGGGACCCCTCGCCTTCCTGCACGAGCTCCCGGCCCTCATCGTCGTCGCCTTCGCGCTCGCGCTCCTGCTCAAGACCTTCCTGATCCAGGCCTTCTACATCCCCTCCGGCTCGATGGAGCCGACGCTCCGACCGGGCGACCGGGTGCTCGTGTGGAAGGCCTTCGACACCCCCGAGCGGGGTGACATCGTGGTCTTCGAGGATCCCCACCCCGGGCGGCAGCCGGAGGAGGGCCTCCTCGAACGGTTCGCGCGCTGGCTCACCGAGGGCCTGGGGTTCGCCCGTCCGGCCCACGAGGACTTCATCAAGCGGGTGATCGGCCTGCCGGGGGAGACCGTGGAGCTCCGCGACGGGCGACTGTACGTGGACGGGGTGCGGATCGCCGAGCCGTACCTCCACGGCCGGCCCGACCGGCGGGACTTCGGTCCCGTGACGGTGCCGCCGGACTCGCTGTTCGTCCTCGGCGACAACCGCCTGAACTCCAACGACTCGCGCTACGGGCTCGGCTTCGTCCCGAGGGATAAGGTGATCGGTGAAGCGTTCGTGATCATCTGGCCTCCCTCGCGGATCGGGTGGGTGCGGTAGCGGTCGATCTCGGGCGGTACGAGCGGGAGCTCCGGGCCCAGGGGTTCTCGCGGATCGCCGGCGTGGACGAGGCGGGGCGGGGCGCGCTCGCCGGACCCCTCGTGGCGGCCGCCGTGATCCTGCCGGAGGGGTTCGACCTCGACGGTCTCGCCGACTCCAAGGCCCTCACGCCGAACGCCCGCCAGGCGCTGTTCGAACGGATCGTCCGCGAGGCCGTGGCCTGGTCCGTCCGGCGGTGCACGCCGACGCGGATCGACCGCCGGGGCCTGCACCGGATGAACCTCTGGCTGCTCCGCCGATCCGTGCGCACGCTCTCGGTCGAGCCCGACTACGTGCTCTCCGACGGGTTCTCGATCGGGAGGCTGCCGGTCCCGAGCCTGTCGATCCGCAAGGGGGACGCGGTGGTGGCCTCGGTGGCGGCGGCCTCGATCGTGGCGAAGGTGGTGCGGGATCGCATCATGGACGGGTACCATCGGCGCTTCCCGATGTACGGGTTCGACCGGAACCGGGGGTACGGCACCCCGGAGCACCTGGCGGCGCTGCGGGAGCACGGGCCCTGCCCGATCCACCGACGCTCCTTCGCCGGCGTCGGGGAGCCGTCGCAGGGGTGGGACGAGGGGGAGGCATGAACCACGAGGACGACATCGAGCGCTTCGAGGAGGAGCGGGAGCTCGAGCTCTACCGCGAGTACCGCGACGTGGTGCGCATGTTCTCCTACGTCGTGGAGACCGAGCGCCGCTTCTACCTCGCGAACAGCGTCGAGATCCACGAACGCCCCGACGGCTGGCTCGAGGTGCTCCTCGGCGACGCCTGGGTGTGGGACATGTTCCGACCGGCGCGGTTCGTCTCGAGCGTCCGGGTCCTCACGCGCCGGGACGTGAACGTGGAGGAGCTCCGCAAGGAGGAGGACCTCCCCCTTCCCGGGTAGCGTGTCGTCGCCCCGCCCTAGGCTCTCGCCGGTGAGGGCGAGGGAGGGGTTGGGGCGGGCCGGCGAGGAGGCGGCCCTGGAGGTCTACCGGCGGCGCGGGTTCGTCCCGCTCGCCAGGAACTGGCGCTGTCCGCTCGGCGAGCTCGACCTCGTGGTGGCCCGGGAGGGGCTCGTCGTCGTCTGCGAGGTGAAGACCCGCTCGGGCTCGGGCTTCGGGGGCGGGCACGAGGCCGTGACCGCGGCCAAGCGGGAGCGGATCCGGCGCCTCGCCGAGGCGTTCCTCCAGGGGCGGGGTCTCGAGCCCCCGGTGGTCCGGTTCGACGTGGCCAGCGTGCGCCGCACGCGGACCGGCTTCGCGGTGGACCTCTTCGAGGACGCGTTCTGAGCGGGCCTATCATCCGGCAGGTGGAGGACAGGCGGTG
>ML214222.1:2048-5757 GCA_004366195.1 Actinomycetota bacterium | reverse complement strand
GGCGCGGGAGCGGTCCCGCACGCCGGCCCTCAGATCTCGGTCTCGGTGTGCCCGTGGTACTCGTAGCCCGACATGGGCTTGCCCGTCGGGCTCCGCCAGGGGCGCTCCTCGGCGGGGAGCTTGCCGAGGGCCTTGGCCATGGCCCGGACGTGCTCGGCCACCGACCCGCAGCAGGAGCCGATCACGTTCACGCCCGCGTCCCTGGCCTTCAGGGCGAAGTCCGCCATCTCGCCCCGGGCGAGCTGCATCGGCGAGAGCGCGTAGGGGAAGTTCGGCCAGGCCGTGAAGTCCGGCATCTCGTCGGTGGTTCGGTAGGCGACCGGCTGGCAGGCCACGTACGCGTCGGTCGCCTCCCGCATCGCGATGGCGATCGGCAGCTGCTGCGCCGGCCCGTTCAGGCAGTTCACGCCGACGATGTCGGCGCCGGCGTCGGCGAGGCGCCGCGCGCACTCGGCCGGAAGAGCAGCGCCTCGCCCAGGTAGCTGAAGGTCTCCCCCACCCAGAAGTCGACGCCGCCGGCGTCGAGCATGTCCTGCAGCTGCCGGTCGAACAGGGCGCGCACGTGGTCGGCGCTCGAGGGGTCCGCGGGGTCGTAGGCCCAGGTGAGCGAGAGGTCCCCGGCGACGAGGGCATCGCCCTCCGAGGCGACCTCCCGGGCGATCCGGACGGCGTTCCGGTTGATCTCGTCCACCCGGTCGGCGAGCCCGACCGTCGCGAGCTTGTCCTCGCTCGCGTAGAAGGTGAGGGTCGTCAGGAACTCGGCCCCGGCGCGCAGGAACTCCCGGTGCAGCTGCGCGAGGGCCTCGGGGTGCTCGATCGCCACCTCCGGGGTGAAGGGGCCGGCCTGGACGTAGCCGCGCTTCTCGAGCTCGAGCAGGTACCCGCCGTCGCCGAGCACCGGGCCCTCGGCGAGGCGCTCCAGGATCCCCTTGGTCGCCATGTCCCCCTCCGTGACGTGAGGTCACGGAGTGTAGCCAGGTCCGAGGTCCCGACCGTCCGGCCGCCGTGACCGATGGTCACGTCAGGTCGTGATGGCCTCGGCGAAGCCCTCGAAGTTCTCGACGTAGAGCCGGGCGTCCTCCTCGGTGTGGGCGACGGAGATCGTCCAGCTCTCCCACTTCGCCCACGGGGACTTGAAGACGCCGCGGTTCAGCTGCCAGAGCCACGCCGCGTAGGACAGGCGCTCGTCGATGTCGAGGGCGTCGCGGTACTCGCGCACCGGCTCGGCCTTCCAGTTCACGCCGCCCTTCGCGCCGAGGGTCGTGATGCGCGCCGGGAGGCGGTACCGGTCGATCGCCGCCTGCACGCCGGTCCGGATGATGTCGTGGAGGTGGTCGAAGTGCGCGTAGGCGTCCTTCGTGAGCACCTCCGTGAGCGCCGCGCGCGAGGCCGCCATCGTGAGCGGGTTGCCGTTGAACGTGCCGACCTGCTCCACCTTGCCGCGCACGACGAGGCTCATGATCTCCTCCACCCCGCCGATCGCACCGCAGGGCAGGCCCCCGCCGATCGCCTTGGCGAAGCAGGCGAGGTCGGGCGTCACCCCGAAGGCCTCGATGGCCCCGCCCCAGGCCACGGTGGCGCCGGTCTTCACCTCGTCGAAGGCGAGGTACGCGCCGTTCGCGTGGCAGATCTCCTTGATGGCCTGGAGGTACCCGGGCTCGGGGAGCGTCACGCCGAGGTTCGTCATGCACGGCTCGAGGATCATCCCCGCGATCCGGTCCGGGAACTCCTCGAAGACGCGCTTCACGGCCTCGGCGTCGTTGAACGGCACGACCCGGGTGAGCTCGACGTAGGACTGGGGCAACCCCGGGGTCTGCGCGACGGAGTTGGGGCGCTCGTGCGGGCCCCAGACGTCCGGGCTCGGGTACACCGAGACCATGAGCGCGTCGTGGTGGCCGTGGTAGATCCCCTCGCACTTGATCAGGAGGTCCCGGCCGGTCGCCGCCCGCATCAGGCGGCAGGCGTCGAGGGTGGCCTCCGTCCCGGAGTTGCCGAACCGCCAGAGGGGCAGGCCGGTGCGCTCGGCCAGGTTGTCGGCCACGACGAGGGCGTCCTCGGTCGGCTGGGCGAAGTGCGAGCCGAGCTCGATCCGCCGCTGCACGGCCTCGACGATCTTGGGGTGGGCGTGGCCCACGACCATCACGCCGTAGCCGTTGTGGTAGTCGACGAACCCGTTCCCGTCGATGTCCCAGACCTTCGAGCCCTTGCCGTGGCTCACGTAGATCGGGTGGGGCGGGGCCGTCTGCCACGACGAGGACACCCCGCCGGGGAGCCGACGGCTCGCCTCCCGCTGGTAGGCGAGGGACCGGGGCTGCTTGTCCCGGAGGGCCTGCTCCTCGCGCCGGATGATCTCCTCCACCCGGCCCATGTCGATCTCGACGGGTCCCTGCGTACTCATCGCGTCCTCCCGGGCGTCGGGCCACCGCCGGGGCCGCGCCGGACCCCGGTTCGAACCGCCGTTCAGTCTACGCGACCCCAGAGCCGCGCTCAGTCGGCTACGGCGCGCGCGAAGGCCTCGGCGTTCTCGACGACGCGCGCCACGTCCTCCTCGGTGTGGGCGACCCCGAAGGTCCACGGGTCGTTCTCCGGCATGAACACCCCGCCGTTCAGCTGGTAGAGCCAGGCGAGGTGCTGGAGGCGGTCGTCCGCGTCGGTCGTCTCGCGGAAGTTCCGCGGGCGCTCCGGCCGGTAGTGCACGGAGCCCCGGCACCGGACCGAGGTGACGACGGCCGGGATCCCCGCGCGCTCGAAGGCGGCCGAGATCCCGCCCGTGAGCGCCCGCTCGAGCTCGTCGAAGCGCCCGTACACGTCCGGCGTCAGGATCTCCGAGAGCACGACCCGGGCCGCCGCCATCGAGAGCGGGTTCCCGTTGAACGTGCCCTCCTGCTCCATCGTGCCGTCGGCGACGACCGCCATGACCTCCTCGGTCCCCCCGACGGCGCCGATCGGCAGGCCGCCGCCGATCGCCTTGGCCAGGGCAACCAGGTCCGGACGCACGCCCGACCACTCGGTGGCGCCGCCGTAGGCGATGGTGGCGCCGGTCTTCACCTCGTCGAAGGCGAGGAGCGCGCCGTGGCGGTGGAGCAGGTCCCGCAGCCCCTGCAGGTACCCCGGCTCGGGAAGCACGACCCCGCAGTTCATGAGGATCGGCTCGAGGATCAGCCCGGCCACGCGGTCGCCCTCGTCGGCCAGGACCCGCTCGACGGCCGCGAGGTCGTTGTAGGGGACGACCCGGAGCGGCTCCGAGTACGCGGCCGGCACGCCGACCGTGTTCGGCACCGGCACCGGCCGGTCGGGCGGCCCGGCCTTCGACACGTCGATCCAGTACGAGAACGCGAGCCCGTCGGCGCTGCCGTGGTAGGCCCCCTCGACCTTGATGATCAGGTCGCGGCCGGTCGCCGCCCGCATGATGCGGCAGGCGTCCATCGTGGCCTCCGAGCCGGAGTTCTCGAACCGCCAGAGGGGCAGCCCGAAGCGCTCGGCGAGGAGCTCGGCCATGACCACCGTGTCCTCCACCGGCATGGCGAAGTGCGTGCCGAGCGCGACGCGCCGGCGCACGGCCTCCACGGCCTCGCGCGGCCCGCTGCACTCGGCTTCGACGCTGCCGTCCTCGCGGTTGCGCACCCAGCCGCGGACGCCGAGGCGCCGCGCCTCCTCCTGCCTTGAGTGCCGGTACCGCACCCCCTGGACACGCCAGCGAATGGACAGC
>ML214222.1:0-2038 GCA_004366195.1 Actinomycetota bacterium | reverse complement strand
GACGCGCCGGCGCACGGCCTCCACGATCTTGGGGTGCGCGTGCCCGACCACCATCACGCCGTAGCCGGCGTGGAGATCGACGTACCGGTTCCCGTCGAGATCGAAGAGGTGCGCCCCCTCGCCCCGGTCCCCGTACAGGATCACAGGGCTGAGCGCGTGCCAGCTGCACGCCACCCCGCCGGCCAGCGCGCGCTTCGCCCGCTCGGCGAACGCCATCTGGCGCGGCGCTCGCTCCCGCAGGCGCGCCTCCTGCTCGGCGATCAGCTCCTCGACCTTGGCGGGATCGATCTCGCCCATGCTCCCAACCTCCTCGGTGCGGACGGGGCGAAGCATAGGACCGCGGTCACGCGGCCGCGAGCTCGAGCAGGTCGTCGAGGATGGCGCCCACCGCCTCGGTGACGAGCGAGAGGTGTCCCTGCTCGGGCCGGAGGCGCGGGCGGGCCGTCGGGACGCGTTCGGCGAGCCACCGGCCGTGGGCGAAGGGCACGAACCGGTCCTCGCCGCCCTGCCAGACCGCGACGGGGCACCGGATCGCCGCCAGGTCGAAGCCCCAGGGCGCGACGAAGGCGAGATCGTCGTCGTACCAGCCCCACGGCCCGCGCTCGAAGGCCGCATGGAACGACGAAGCGACGAACGCACCGAGCTCGCCGGTGAGGGCAGCCTCGTCCACCGGCGAGACGAGGGAGCGCAGGGCCGAGACGACCTCCTCGGCCGAGATCCGGCGGAACGCCTCCACCTGGGGCTCCATCCACGCGAGCAGGCCCTCCGGGTCGCTCGCCGCGAGCGGGTACTCGACCCGGTTGTCCTCCCCCATCCCCTCGGTCCAGTCCAACCCCTCGGCGTCGTAGGGGGCGACCCCGCCGATCGTCGCCACGGCGAGGACCCGCTCGGGGACAGGGCCCCCGTCGCGAGCGCGTGCGGCCCGCCCCCGGACCACCCGAGGGCGAGGAACCGCTCGGCGCCGAGGTGGTCGGCGAGGGCCGCGACGTCCCCGGCCACGTCCGCCACCCGTCGCCCCGGTCGGCGCGTGGAGGCGCCGAAGCCCGGTCGGGAGAAGCTCGCCACGCGGATCCCACGGGCGGCGGCGGCCTCCTCGAGCGCGGGGAAGGACACGGCGGCGCCGGGGCTCCCATGGTGGAAGACGAGGAGGGTGCCCTCCTCCGGGTCCACCACCCGGACCTCGAGGTCCCGCCCGTCCGGCAGCCGCAGGAGCGAGCCGGTCATCCCGCGACCGCCGCGGCGAAGGCCTCGAAGTTCTCGACGTACCGGCGGGCGTCCTCCTCCGTGTGCCACACCGAGAGCGTCCAGGTCTCCTGCTTGCTCCAGGGCGACTTGAACACCCCGCGGTTCTGCTGGAAGAGCCATGCGAGGTAGGTGATGCGCTCGTCGATGGCGATCGTGTCCCGGAACTCGCGCACCGGCGTCGCCGAGTAGATCACCGAGCCCTTGGCGCCGACGCCGGTGACGTACGCGGGGAGCCGGTAGCGCTCGATCACCTCGCCGAGCCCGCGCTTGAGCTCCGCGTCCACGGCGTCGAAGGCAGCGTACGCGTCCCGGGTGAGGATCTCGGTGAGGGTGACCCGCGAGGCGGCCATCGTGAGCGGGTTGCCGTTGAAGGTCCCGGCCATGTCGTACTCGCCGCGGACCACGGGCCCGAAAGCCTCCTCGGTCGCCCCCACCGCCCCACAGGGAACCCCGCCGCCGATGGCCTTCGCGAGGCAGACGATGTCGGGAGTCACCCCGAAGGCCTCGACCGCGCCGCCGTAGGCGATCGTGGCGCCGGTCTTCACCTCGTCGAACGCGAGGAACGCGCCGTGGCGATGGCAGAGGTCCTTCAGGCCCTGGAGGTACCCGGGCTCCGGGAGGATCACGCCGCAGTTCATCATGGCGGGCTCGACGATCATCCCCGCGATCTCGCCCTCGTGCTCCTCGAAGGCCCGGGCCGCGGCCTCGAGGTCGTTGAAGGGCACGACGACCACGAGGTCGGCGAAGGCCCGAGGGATGCCCGGGACCTGAGGCACCGTCGCGGGGCGCTCGC
>SIRV01000381.1 GCA_004366195.1 Actinomycetota bacterium | reverse complement strand
CGCGTACCTCGCCCCGTTCCAGCCAGACGATCCGATGCGCCGTCCGGACCAGGCGGTCCAGATCCTGCTCGATGGCGACGATGGTCCGACCCTCGCTCGCCAAGCGCTCCAGCAGATCCCAGAGCCGCGCGCTCGTGAGGGGATCGAGCGCCACCGTCGGCTGATCGAGCACGAGGATCCGGGGCTTGAGCGCGAGCACCCCGGCGAGGACGGCCCGCTGCTTCTCGCCGCCGGACAGGTCGTAGGGCGAGCGCTCCTCGAAACCGTCCAGTCCGACCGCTGCCAAGGCCCAGGCAACGCGCTCGGCGATCTCCGCCGGGTCGAAGCCCCGGTTCTCCAGGGCCACGGTGACCTCCTCCTCCACCGTGAGCCCGTACAGCTGCGCCTCGGGGTCCTGGTAGAGGATGCCGACCTCACCGGCGAGGTCGGCTCCCCGCAGGCCCCGCGTGGAACGTCCGAAGACGCGGACCTCCCCCACGAGCTCACCCTCCACGAAGGTGGGCGCTTGGCCGCTCAGGACGAGGGCGAGGGTCGACCGGCCCGACCCCGTGCCGCCGATCACGCCGACGATCTCGCCCGGTGCGATGCGCAGGGTCACGTCCCGCAGCGCGGGACGCGCCGACCTCGGGTAGCGGAAGGAGACCCGCTCGAGCTCGATCGCGTGGACGCTCATCGCAGGTACGGCCCCCAGGTCGGGGAGCGCGCCAGCAACCACGTAACACCCACGGAGGCGATCGAGGCCGTCATGACCACGACGTCCACGACTCGCGGCCGTGGGCGACGATAGAAGGTCCGACGGCGCGCACCGAGGACCCCCCGGCTCTCGACCACGCGGGCCAGGGTCTCCAGGCGCGCGATGGAGACCGTCATGAGCGGCAGGACCACCATCGCCAGGCGCCGCGCGCGCAGGAGGAGGCTCCCGCGGTCGAGCTCGATCCCGCGCGAGCGCTGCGCGTCGCGGATGGTGGCCAGGTCGCGCTCGAGCTGCGGGATCATGCGCAGGGCGAGCGCCAGCGTGAAGCAGAGGACGTAGGGGAGGCGGAACCAGCGCAGGGCGGCGACCAGGTCCTGCTGCGGCATCACCCCGAGCAGGAGCGGCACCGCGAGGACGATCGAGATCACGCGGAAGGCCGTGGCCACGGACCGCGTCAGCCCGCCCACCGTCACGTGCACGGGTCCCACCGCGAGCAGCAGGTCGCCGCTCCGGTAGAACAACGTCCAGAGCACGACCACCAGGGGCACCAGGGTCACCAGCACCGACGCGAAGCCCCGCACGATACGCCAGGGGACCGCCGCGAGACGGAGCAGGCCGACCACGGCGAGCGCCACGACCAGGTTGGCTGCGGGATCCTGAACGACGAAGGCGAGGGTCATGAGCGCCAGGGGCAGCAGGAGCTTCGTCGGGGCCGCCAGCCGCCGGTACGCCACGTCCCGGGGGACGTAGAAGGTCGAGAAGGCGGGCACGGTGCGGGCTCAGAGGGGCGGTGACGTCGCGGAGCGCTTTGCCCTCATGCCAGCGCCCGCCGCCGGGCGAAGAACGCCTCGTGATAGAGGGTCGTGCGCTCCACGAACGGTGTGAGGAACCGGAGCAGCGGGATGCCGAGGACCGCCGCGGCGATGGCGTCCCCCAGCCACCAGGTCCACAGCCCGGCCCAGATCGCGTTGAAGGGCTGCAGGCCCCACAGCACGTAGTTCAGGTTCCCGAGGAACGCGTTCACCCCGGTGCCGATCACCACGCCGACGATCACGTACGTGACGAGGGAGCGGGCATCGCCGAGGTCCCGCCGCAGCCGGTCGCCGGCCGCGTAGAAGACCAGGGCGGGGATGAGGCCCTCGATCATGTCGTGGACGCCCCCCGTGATCCCGACGTGCACGGCCGTCCCCCAGGCGAAGTTGCCGATGATGGTCCCGAAGTAGGCGCCGAGCGCGCCCCAGAACCCGAACCACATCGAGAAGCTGATCGCGACGGCCGTCGCGGGGAAGATCAGGGTCGCCCCGGGAACGGTCTGGAAGGAGGCCGACAGCCAGTTCATCACGGCGTAGAGGGCCGTCCCGAGGGCGACGATCACGACCTGGCGTGGACCGAATTCGAAGCGCACCGACCCTCCTCCTCCCTCGCGGAGCCAGCGCTCGTCGCGCGCGATTGTAGGTCGACCACCCGATCCGGCTCAAACGAGCCCGCTCAGGCGACGACCCAGAGCGCGTCCCGGGCCAGCGTGACCTCGAGGCTCGTCCGCTCCGGCAGGACGTCGCCGTCCACCTGGACGGGGAAGGGCGACTCGGCCGTCACGACCACGCGGCTCGCGTCGTGCCAGTAGTCGATGTCCCGCCCGTGCACGTGGCGCGCGGAGCCGAACACCTGCCAGGCGATGCGCGGCACGCTCCGGCGGGCGAGCTTGCGGACGGAGAGCACGTCCAGCCCCTCCTCCAGCGAGGCCTCGGGGGTCATCCGCAGGCCCCGGCCCTTGTAGTACGTGTACGGATCGGTCCGGCCCACCATGACGGAGAGGGAGGGCACGGGCTCGCCCTCGTCCACGCGGACCAGCAGATCCGGGCGCCGGCCCGCGTAGCCGATCAGCAGCTCCCGCGCCACCGCCCGGAACGCCGCGCGGTCGAAGGAGGCCTTCGTCCGCGGGAAGCGCTCGTCGAGGCGGCGCATGGCCGCCGCGTCCACCCCGGCCCCGCAGTTCACCGCGAAGTAGCGGCCGTCGGCCCGCCCCAGGTGCAGCTGGAACGCCTCGTCGTCGAGGGCCTTGCCGATCAGCACCCCCGTGGCCTCCACCGGGTCCAGCGGCAGCCCGAGCGCGCGCACGAGGATGTTCGTCGCCCCGCCCGGGAGCGGCCCGAGCGCGGTCTCGGTGCCGGCCAGGGCGTTCACCACCTCGTTGATGGTCCCGTCGCCGGAGAAGACGAGGACGAGGTCCACGCCGCCGTCCACGGCCTGCTGGGCGAGCTCGCTGGCGTGGCCCCGCTGCTTCGTCTCCGCGACCTCCAAGCGGAAGTCCGCCGAGAGGGCCTTCTCGATCACGGCGAGGGTCGGTCGGGCGACGGTCCGGGCGACCGGGTTCACGATGAGGAGGACGTCGCGGAAGCGCATCGGGGCCCTCCGAGTATGCCACGGGGCGCTCGGCCGGCGCTGCGGTAGCCTCGGGGGCCGTGACCCGTGCGGACTGGATCGTGCTCGTGCGGTTCCTGCACATCCTGGGCGCCGTCGTGGCGCTCGGGTTCTCCCTCTCCTACGGCCTGTGGATCTCGCGCGGCGACGCCGTCGGCGGCCCGGCCCGGCCCTTCGCGCTCCGGACGGTCTCCTGGATCGACCGTCGCCTGACGACGCCCGCCTACGTCCTCCAGCTCGCGACCGGCCTCGTCCTCGTGCTCCTCACGGACGTGGCCCGGTTCAAGCAGCTCTGGCTCGCCCTGTCCCTCGGGCTCTACGTGCTGCTCACCGTCCTGGCGATGGTCGCCTACGCGCCGGCCCACCGCCGCCAGACCGCCCTCGCGGAGCGCCTGGCCGAGGGCGAGTCGGTCGAGGCCGAGTACGCGGCGGCCGGGGCGAGGGCCCGCCGGCTCGGGCTGGGGGTGACGGCGCTCACCCTCGTCATCCTCGCCCTCATGGTGTTCAAACCGACCCTCTGAGCGCGCCGCCGCTCACCGGGGGAAGCAGCGCGAGCTCGTCGCCGTCGGCCACCGGCGTGTCCCGTCCGGCCCGCTCCCCGTTGAGGACGAGCGACCCCGCGGCCGCGATCGCCGCGAACCGCTCCCCGAACCGCAGGCCGAGCGCCTCCACGACCTCGCCGGCCGTCCGCCCCTCCGCCTCCACGAGGCTCGTCCCCGCGATCTCGCGGAGGGCGGCGAACAGGCGGATCCGGACGGTCATCGCGCGCTCCTGCCCATCGCCGATCAAGGCTACCGTCCGGGATGCCGACGGGGTAGCCTGGGGTTCCATGGGTCTGCACGTGCTGCTCGCCGACCGGCGGCCGGACGAGGTGCTCCCCGCCCTGCCCGGGCTCCTGCTCGACCTCAAGGTCGAGGAGCTCTCGGTCGCGGCCGTGCCCGACGTGCTCGCCCTTCGCCCCGAGGTCCTGCTCGTCGACGCCGCCGAGAACCCGGGGCAGGCCCACGCCGTCCTGCGCGCCCTACGCGAGCGCGACGCCGGCGTTCCCCTCGTCGTGGTCGTCGAGCGCCGCGACCTCGACCGCCTCCCCTGGGAGGCCCTGGCCGACGAGCTCCTGTTCCCGGGAGCCTCGGAGGCCGAGATCCGGGTGCGTCTCGCGATGCTCCGTCGCCGCCTCGGCCGGACCGAGGAGGGCGTGGTCCGTCTGGGCCCCCTCGTCGTCGACCCCGTCGCCTACACCGCCACGGTGGCCGGACGGTCGCTCGACCTCACGTACAAGGAGTTCGAGCTGCTCCGCTACCTCGCCGAACGGCCCGGACGCGTCTTCACCCGCCCGGCGCTGCTCCGGGAGGTCTGGGGCTTCGACTTCTACGGCGGCACCAGGACGGTCGATGTCCACGTCCGGCGCCTGCGCGCCAAGCTCGGCCCCGAGCACGAGCACCTGATCCAGACCGTCCGCGGCGTCGGCTACCGCGCGAGCGCCGAGCGACAGCCGTGACCCGTTCAGGCCGACGCTCGGCCGGCCGAAGCCCCAGGTACGACCGCCGCCGGGCCCGCGCGGGGTCCGGTGAGGGACAAGGAGGAACGATGCGCAGATCGCACGCATGGATGATCGTCGCGCTGGCCCTCGCGCTCCCCGCGTGCGGCGGGGCGACGGACGGACGGGGCGAGCGCCCGACGGCCACGACCGGCGCGAGCTCGAGCTCACCGACCGCCGCGGCGGCGGAGCGCTACGAGAACGCGGAGTACGGCTTCGCCTTCGACCAGCCGGGGGGATGGGAGCTCGCCGACCCCGCCGCCGGCGCCGTGGCGCAGCTCTACCCGGTCGAGGGGGCGCTCGACGCGTTCGCCGAGAACGTGAACGTCACGATCGAGGAGCTCCCCATGGATCTCACGCCCACCGAGTACATGGACATCGCCTGGGCGCAGCTCGAGCCGCAGCTCGAGGACGTCGAGCGGATCGCGGCGGAGGAGCTCACCGTCGGCGGCCTGCCCGCCGCCTCCATCGAGTACCTCGCCCGCTTCCCACAGGCCGAGGAGCAGATGCACCTGCTCCAGGTCGCCGTGGTGGACGGGCGGACGGTGTTCGTCATCACCTACACCGGGGCGGACGAGTTCGACCGCTTCCGGCCCGATGCCGAGGCCATCATCGGCTCCTTCGAGCGGACGTAGCCGGGAACGGCTTCCGTAACCGGGAATTAACGCGCCGGAAACCCGGTGGCGATCCGACGCGCCTACCCTCGTCCCGTCGGACGCACGGAAGGGGGAGGCACCGTGACCACGCCGAGGGACGTCCTTTCCATGGCGAAGGCCGAGGGGGTCGAGATCGTCGACCTCCGGTTCTCGGACCTGCCGGGGCTCATGCAGCACTTCTCGATCCCCGTCGCCGAGCTCACCGAGGCGAGCTTCGAGGATGGGCTGGGGTTCGACGGGTCCTCGATCCGTGGGTTCCAGGAGATCCAGGAGTCGGACATGCTCCTCGTGCCCGACGCGAGCACCGCGTTCCTGGATCCCTTCACCGAGCACCGGACGCTGGTCCTGCACTGCTTCGTGAAGGACCCGATCACCGGCGAGATGTACTCGCGCGACCCGCGCTACATCGCCCGCAAGGCCGAGCTGTACCTGCGGCAGACGGGGATCGCCGACACCTCGTACTGGGGACCGGAGTGCGAGTTCTACATCTTCGACGGGGTCCGCTTCGACCAGAACCAGTACGAGGGCTACTACCACCTCGACGCCGTGGAGGGCGTGTGGAACTCCGGCCGCGAGCGCGAGCTCACCGGCGAGCCCAACCGCGGCTACAAGCCGCGGTACAAGGAGGGCTACTTCCCGATCCCGCCGATGGACCACTACCAGGACCTGCGGAGCGAGATGGTCCTCAACCTCCAGCGGGTCGGGATCCAGGTCGAGGTGCACCACCACGAGGTCGGCACCGCCGGCCAGGCCGAGATCGACATGCGCTACGGCACGCTGCTCGCGACCGCCGACAACGTCATGAAGTACAAGTACGTCGTCAAGAGCACGGCCTGGCGGGCCGGCAAGACCGTCACCTTCATGCCCAAGCCGATCTTCATGGACAACGGCTCCGGCATGCACACGCACCAGAGCCTGTGGCGCGACGGCGAGAACCTGTTCTGGGACGAGGTGGGGTACGCGGGGATCAGCGACACCGCCCGCTGGTACATCGGCGGGCTCCTCGCCCACGCCCCGGCGCTGCTCGCGTTCACCAACCCCACCACGAACTCCTTCCGCCGGCTCGTGCCGGGGTACGAGGCGCCGATCAACCTGGTCTACTCGCAGCGCAACCGCTCGGCCTGCGTGCGGATCCCGCTCTACTACAAGACCCCGGCCGCCAAGCGCCTGGAGTTCCGCACGCCGGACCCCTCCTGCAACCCGTACCTGGCGTTCGCGGCGATGCTCATGGCCGGCCTGGACGGCATCAAGAACAAGATCGAGCCGCCGGAGCCCATCGACAAGGACCTCTACGACCTGCCGCCCGAGGAGAAGGCCCAGGTCAAGCAGGTGCCCGGCTCGCTCGAGGAGGTCCTCGACGCGCTCGAGGCCGACCACCAGTGGCTGCTCGAGGGCGGGGTGTTCACCCAGGACGTGATCGACACCTGGCTCGAGTACAAGCGGCGTCACGAGCTCGACCAGGTCCGCCTGCGTCCGCACCCGTACGAGTTCTACCTGTACTTCGACATCTGAGCGACACCGATCCGCACCGCGGCTGCCAGGATGGGGTCGTGGCGCGGATCGTGCTCGAGGGACGCCCCGCTGTGGGGAAGACGACGGTCGCGCTGCGGCTCGTCGCGGAGCTCCGGGCCCGCGGGGTCGAGGTCGGCGGGTTCGTCACGCGGGAGCTGCGGGAGGGCGGCCGCCGGGTCGGGTTCGAGGCCGAGGACCTGGCCGGCGGGCGAGCGGTCCTCGCGCACGTCGGGCTCCCCGGACCCCCGCGGGTCGGCCGGTACGGGGTGGATCTCGCCGCCTTCGAGGCGGTCGCCCTGCCGGCGCTGGAGCGGCCGGCCGAGGTCCTCGTCGTCGACGAGATCGGGAGGATGGAGCTCGCCTCCTCCCGCTTCCGCGCGGTCCTCCCACGCCTGTTCGCCCCCGAGGGGCCGACCATCGTCGCCACCGCCAGGGCGGGGGCCGACCCCCTCGTCGACGAGCTCCTGCGGCACCCCGGTGTGGAGGTGGTCCACGTCACCGAGGCCAACCGGGGGCAGCTCCCCGAGCGCCTCGTCGCCCGCCTGATCGGTCTGCTGCGGGGACCTCTGTAGCAACCTCGACCGCTCGGCTCGGCCGGCGCAACCTCCTGCGTCGACCGCGACACCCGCCGTCACGGTCGGCCCCGATACACCTCCCGGCGATGCCCGATGCGGGCGACGGTCACGACACGCGCCGCGTCGTCCACGAAGTAGACGATGCGATACTCCCCGACCCGGATACGCAAGGCATCCAGCCCGACGAGCTTCTCCGCTCCGGCAGGGCGAGGGTCCTCCGCGAGTCCGTCGATCCTCGGCGCGAGCCGCTGCTGTGCCGTCTTCGGCAGCTTCAGGAACTCGCGTGCCGCGCGCGAGGAGAGTTCGACCTCGTAGGCCATCTCACGTGCCGAGACCGGCTTCGGCCTTCACCTTGGCCCAGGCCGCCCGCGCATCCGCTCCCTCCTCGCGGGCCTCGAACACAGCGAGCCGGTCCTCGAGCTCCTCGAGCCGCTCGAGGAGGCTCCGGTATGCGGCGAAGCCGATCATCACGCCGACGGGTTTGCCGTGCCGGAGGAGCAAGACTTCTCGCTCGGAGAGCTCCCGGACCAGCGCGTGGAAGCGCACCTTCGCCTCGGACAACGGTACGAGCATCTCGTCCACGGCTGGAATGGTACCGATAATCCGATCTTTTTTTCAAGACCGCGATTCAATACCTCATCTCCGGCCTGATCCGGACCTCTCCTGAGATCGAAGTGAGCATGGATCCTCGTCACCCGCCGGCCATCGGCGGGAAGATCTGGACGCGGTCGCCCTCGGCGAGCGGCGCGGCGGATCTCGCCGCCTGGCCGTTCACGACCACCACGCACGGCGCGGGCAGGCCGAGCGCCGCCTGGAGGGAGGCGACGGTCGGGGGCTCGGGGACCTCGACCTCCCCGGCCCCGCCGGGCAGGCGCTCGGCCAGCGACCCCTTACAGCGTGACGTGGACCCGGATCACCAGCCCTCGGGCTCGCCGTAGACGGCCTCGACGAGGTGCAGGATGCCGAGGCGCTCCAGCCGGTCCCGCGGCACCAGCAGGTTGATCTGGACGAAGCCTGGCAGGCGCCCGATCTCCACCGCGCCGGAGATCGTGGTCCGGTTCTTCACCTCGTCCACGCTCATCCCGAGGAGCTTCGCCGCCCGCTCGACACCGTTGTCGACCGCCGCGTTGATGAACGGCCCCGAGCCGAGCACCTGGATCGGCAGCACCGGCCCCTCGAGCTTGGTCCCGTGCTCCATCGCGAGCGCCATCGCCCGGTCCACCTCGGCCTTCGTGAAGGGCTTGGCCAAGAACGACAGGTCTTCGACGGGCGGCAGCAGGATCGGGCCGTCGAGCTCGAGCCCCTTGATGACCTCCACCCGCACGACCACGCGCGCCGAGACGTCGGTCGTGTGGACCGCGACCTCGCCGTCGCCGATCATCGCGTGCACGTCGCCCGCGTAGATCCCGGCGCCGTCCACCTTCACCGGGACGATGAGGATCGAGCCCTCACGCACCGAGTCGATGTCCATGTGGACGTCGGTCCGCATCTCCAGCTGCTCTTCGGTGACGGCGAACTCGTGCTCGGCCCCGATCAGGAACGCGCCGAAGTCGCCGCAGTTGTGCGAGGAGGGCAGGTCGATCGCGGGGATCGAGCCCAGGTTCCCCGCCGAGACCCGCACCCGGGTCATCACGCCGACGAGGTCGGCCTTGCCGAGGGCGACGATCGGGTGCTGGCGGGCATGCTCCTGCAGGACGACCCACTCCCGGGCGTTCCGCGCGAGCTCCTCGGCGCGCGCCGGCGAGACCGTGACCCCGATCTGCTTCGCCTCGTCGAAGACCATCGTGTAGCCCTCGACCATGTGGAACGGGATCACCTCCGAGTGGCAGGTCGAGCACCGCACCGCGCCCTCCCCGATCCCGTCGAGGTAGGTGTCGGGGTACAGGAAGTGGCGTCCGGCGTCGCGGCAGGTCGGGCAGATCCGCGCCACGAAGGGGTCCGAGATGAATCGGCCCTCCCAGCCGGTGTGGGTCCCCGAGGTCGTCGCCCGAGAGAGCTGCTCGAGCCGCTCGACGTGGAGCGCCACGGCGTCCCCCGCCTTCGCTCCCTCCACGGCGACGGGCAGGGTGACCTCGTGGCCGCTGCGGAGCGAGGGCGTGATCATCGGCCCCCAGCAACCCGGCACCGTCAGGAACTCGATCCGACCCCCGTCCTTCACCGGCCCCAGCATCTCGTTGGACGGGCCGACGAGATCGGTGTACCGGTCCACCACCAGGTGGTCGACGGCGGGAGCCGCAGCTTCGCGAACGGCCATGGCGAACCTCCCTTGCTCGGGCGCGCCCAGCCCCGCGCGCACGTCCCCATCGTCCGCCCGGTGCGGA
>SIRV01000380.1 GCA_004366195.1 Actinomycetota bacterium | reverse complement strand
CGCAATGTCGGCCCGGGTGGCGGCCACGCGACCGAGGGGCGGGAGGAAGGTGGGGCTGACGAGCCCCAGGGAGGTCGCGGCAGCCCAGGCGGCGAGGACCAGGCCGAGGGCCATTACGGCGCCGGCCGCCTGCACCCGCCCGGGCAGCGAACCGGGCTTCACCGCGCGCCACCCCCGGACTCTTCCGCCGCCAGGGCGCGGACGAAGGAGGGGTCCAGGATGGCGCGCACGTCCGGGATCCGCTCGATGAGCCCCTTTTCCTTCAAGAAGGCCGCCGTCCGGGCGCCGGTGTAGGCGAGGCTCCGGAAGTCGTCGGCTTCCTCGAAGGCGCGCAGGTTGTCGGCCAGGGTGAAGATCCTCACCCCGTTCACCAGCACCCGGTAGTCGGACAGGGGTGTCTCGGCGTATTTGGCCATGATGGCCAGGGCCTCGTCGGGGTGGGCGCGCCACCAGGCCAGGGCGTCGAACCAGGCGGCGATCAGTCGATGCGAGATGGAGGTGCGCGGCGGCAGCAGCGCCTCGCCACGCGCGATCTGCTCGCGCGAGAACCAGCGCGCGTCCTCGAGTTCGGCGTCGGCGCAGGCCACCGGGCCGCGGGCGCCGGGCTTCACCGCGGCGATCCGGTACCGCGCGCCGGGGGCCCGGGCGGCCGCCTCGCCCTCGCGCCCCGTGAGGGTCCGCGCCTCGAGCTCGTTCGCGAGGAGCACGTCCGCGCGGGCCGTGTCGCGCAGGAACCGCTCGACCCCGTAGGCCTCCACCAGGGGCCAGGAGGCGGCGTCCACCGCGACGTAGGTCGCGTCGGCCCGATCCAGGGCCGCGAGGGCTGCCGGGCGGGAGTCCTCCTGCAGCAGGACGTAGCCGGAGACGAGGACCGCGCCGGCCTCGATCCGCTCGGGCAGATCCTCCGGCCGGAGCCGCGCGTTCGCGCCGCGGTCGGCCACCATGGAGCGCTCACCGGCCTCGAGCACGACGAGCATCGTGCCGGTCGGCGCCTCGGGGTCCACGGCGAGGTGGGTCTCCACCCCGCGCTCGGCCAGGGCCTCGCCGAGGACCCGCCCCGCCACGTCGCGGCCGACCCGTCCCACGAGCCCGGTGCGCGCCCCGGCCCAGGCCGCCCACACCGCGGCGTTCGCGGCGCTCCCGCCGGGCTGCACGATCACCCGCCCGTGGACGTCGCCCCCGCGCGCGAGGGCCCCCGCCTCCACCCGCACGTCGAGCATGACGTCGCCGACGCAGAGCAGGTCCACCGGGCGAGCGTACCCGCTCGGGCTTCAGCCGGCCTCGGCGATGCCGGCGGCCTCCTCCGCCCAGCGCCCGAAGGCGCCCCAGAAGGGGTCGAGCCCCGGGTGCTCCAGGGGGCGCTCGCCGTCGTCGGTGACGAGCACGCAGGGGTCGCCGCGACCGGTCACCTCCCCCACCACCGCGGCCTCGATCCCTTCGGCGCCCAGGGCCGCGACGAAGTCGTCGGCGCGGTGGGGCACGACGGTGGCGATGAGCGTGCCCTCCGAGATCGCGGCGTAGGGGTCCATCCCGGTGTGCTCGCAGACCGCCCGGACCTCAGGCCGGACGGGGATCTCCTCGAGCTCGATCCGCATCCCGACCCCGGAGGCCGCGGCGACCTCGGTGAGGCCGCCGAAGACGCCGCCCTCGGTCGCGTCGTGCATCGCCGTCACGCCCTCCTCGCGCAGGCCGAACCGGCGGGCGACGTCGGCCTCGGGGACCACGGTCATCCGCTCGAACAGGGCGTCGGCGGCGCGGACGGTCTCCTCGCCGAGGGCGCGCGTCAGGCGCTCGGGGAAGGTCGCCGCGAACAGGGCCGTGGCCTCGATCGCGGCGCCCTTGGTCACCACGACGGCGTCGCCCGGCCTGGCCATCTCCGGCGTCACGAACCGGTCCTCGGGCCCGCTCGCCATGCACACCGCCCCGCCCACCATCGGCCAGGTGCAGCCGTCGTACCGGGCGGTGTGGCCGGTGACGATGGCGACCCCCATCCCCTCGCACGCGGCGTGGAAGGACTCCCAGAGCTCGGTCAGCTCCTCGTCGGTGATCTCCGGCGGGAGGTTCAGGTCCACGGCCATCCACCGGAGCGGCAGCCCGCTCGTGGCGGCGTCGGAGGCCAGGATGTGAGCGGCGAACCACGCGGCGCGCCGCCATCCGTAGGCCGGCACGATGAACACCGGGTCGGCGGTGAGGGCCATCGCCACGCCGTCGGCGACCCGCACCACCCCCACGTCCACCCCGTGCCGCGGCCCCACGAGCACGTCGGCGTCTGTGGCGCCGAGCCGGCGGTGGATGACCTGCTCGAAGAGCTCCGGCGTGACCTTGCCCGTCCGCTGCTCGCTCATGTCGACCTCCATGCGCTCACGACCTCGGCGAGCCTCCGCGTCGCCGCCACCGGGTCCTCGGCCGCGCCGACCGCCGAGACCACCGCGACCCCCGCCGCGCCGGCCGCGAGGACCTGCGCAGCGTTGGCGGCGGTGATCCCGCCGATCCCGACCACGGGCAGGGAGGTGACGGCCGCGATCCGTCGGAGCCCCTCGAGGCCGACGGCCTGCGCGTCCGGCTTCGTCGGCGTCGGCCACACGGTGACCCCGAGGTAGTCGGCCCCGGCCTCCTCGGCCGCTCGGGCCTCCTCCGGCGAGGTCACGCTCACCCCGAGCACGGCATCCGGCCCGATGCGCTCGCGCACCGCGGCCGGGTCGAGGTCCCGTCCAACGTGGACGCCGTCGGCGCCGCTTCCGACGGCCACCTCCACCCGGTCGTTCACCACGAACAGGACCCCGGCGGCGCGGCACCGCCCCGCGAGCTCGCGCGCGAGCGGCAGCAGCTCCTCGTCCGAGAGGTCCTTGGCCCGGAGCTGCACGGCGGTGGCCCCGCCGGCGATGGCCGCGACGGCGACCTCCCGGTGTCCGCGCCCCGGCGCGAGCCCGCTCGAGGTCACCACGTACACGCGCAGCGCGCGCGGGTCCAGCCGTGCCATCCGCTCCCTCCGCCGGCATTACCCGGATCAGGTTCGGCGGGTCGCGGGCGCCTTCCAGCCCGCCTCTCAGCCCGGTCTCGCCCGAGCTCCCCGGTGCGGCCAGTCTACCCGAGGCGTCGCGGTCGGCGAGCCGCTCAGCGCCGCGCGAGCTGGGCCCGGGCCACGCGCCGCTCCCGCATGACCTTCTTCCAGTCGCTCGTCTTCGTGGAGAACAGCACGTCCGTGACGATCTGGGCGACGCCGAGGGCCGCGCAGGCCCAGGCCGCCCAGACCGGGGCATCCGTCACCCACCAGAACCCGAGGGCGACGAAGGGCGCCGCCTGCGTCGCCAGCGCCCCCGAGGCGTGCATCCAGGCCCGCGCGCTCGGCGGGACCCGCAGGTACGTCGCGTAGTCCGTCTTCAGCCCCGGCCGCGGCGGGAAGGGCCCGCCGAACGAGTAGGCGAGGAAGCGGATCCCGACGAGCCTCCCGACGACCCAGTGGGCGAGGCAGTGGACGGAGACCGACCAGATCCCGGCGGCCGCCACCAGGGCGACGCCGGCGAGGACGGGATCGCTCACCCGCATCGCGAGGACCACGGCGAGCCCCCCGACGAGCGTCCCGAGCACCAGGACCAGGTTCCCCAGCCACACGGGGAACCGCGGCCGAACGCGAGCCTCGAAGGCGACGCGGTCGATCCGCCCGACCACGTCGGCCCAGTGCGCGGAGAGCACCGGGTCCACCTTCACCTGCCGCACGAGGCGCCAGAACCCCAGGCGCCGCAGGTCGGTGTCCCCCGCGGCGACCGCGGCCTCGATCCTCGCGAACGCGTCCTGGAGCTCCTCGGTCATGGGGCAAGTATCCACCCTCGCGGCCCTCGCGCGCGCTACGATGACAGCCCGGACGCGCGCGGCCCCGCGAGGCGCCGGAGGTACCGACACGTCCAACCGAACCCTGCCCGAGCGGTCCGCCCCCGCGGCGGACGGGTTCGAGCTCGTCACGCTCGACGGCCGCTACCACGTCGTGGGTCGGGTGGCATCGGGCGGCATGGGCGAGGTGTTCCGCGCCCACGACGCCGTGCTGGCGCGCGAGGTCGCCATCAAGGTCCTGCACCGGAGCCTGGCGGCGGACGCCGCCTTCGTCGAGCGCTTCCGGCGCGAGGCACGGGCGGCGGCGGCGCTCGCGCACCCCAACATCGTCGCCGTCCACGACTGGGGCGCCGTGGACGGCATCTACTACATGGTCATGGAGTTCGTCCGGGGCCAGAGCCTGCGCGACGTCCTGAACGAGCACGGGTCCCTCGCGCCGGCCCAGGCCGCTGAGATCCTCCTCCAGGTGCTCGCGGCTCTCGACCACGCCCACCGACAGGGGATCGTCCACCGCGACGTGAAGCCGGAGAACGTGCTCCTGAGTCCCGAGGGCGTGGCCAAGGTGGCCGACTTCGGCCTGGCGCGCGCCTGGGCCGACGCCCGCATCACGCAGGACGGGCGGGTCTCCGGGACCGTGCAGTACCTCGCGCCGGAGCAGCTGCGGGGCGAGCCGGCCGACCCCCGCACCGACCTCTACTCGCTCGGCATCGTGGCCTACGAGCTCCTCACCGGGCGCCTCCCGTTCTCCGGCGAGACGCCCATGGCCATCGCCTACGCACACCTGCGCGAGCGCGTGCCACGGCCCTCCGCCCGCAACCCCGCGGTCACCGCCGGGCTCGACGGCTGGGTGGCCTCCCTCACGGAGAAGGAGCGGGAGCTCCGCCCGGAGTCCGCGGCGGAGGCCAGGCGGGATCTCCAGCGGGAGGCGGCGTCGCTCCCGCCCGCCGCCCCCGTCGGCGAGCTCGTCCGCCTCGGGCCCGCCGCCGCCCGCCCGGAGGTCGCGCCGACCGTGCGGATCCCGAGCCGCCGGGCGGAGCGCCATCGTCGGCGCCGAGGCCTGCGGTGGGCGGCGGGGGCCCTCCTCGCGCTCGCGGCCCTCGCCGCCGCGGCCTGGGGCGGCTGGACCTACCTCGTCCCCCACGAGGTGACGGTGCCCCGGGTGCTCGGGACGCCGCTCCAGCAGGCGCGGGAGCGGCTGGAGACCGAGGGGCTCGCCGTGCGGATCGCGAAGGGCGAGTACGACGACGAGGTCCGGGAGGGCCTGGTGCTGGCCCAGCGGCCGAGCCCCGGGACCGTGCTCCGCGAGGGCGCCACCGTGGTGCTCGTCCCCTCCCTCGGCCCGCCGCCGGTGCGGGTCCCGAACCTCGTAGACCGGACGCTGGAGGAGGCCCGGGCGCTGCTCGAGCGGGTGGGGCTCGAGCTCGCGCCGCCGAGGCAGCGCTA
>SIRV01000379.1 GCA_004366195.1 Actinomycetota bacterium | reverse complement strand
CGTTGGCACAGTGCCCGGCCGTGGTAACCCCGTTCCGACGCCCACCGGATGTCTCTTCGACAGAGAAACCGGACGTGCACTCAGGAGAGCCATCGACCTGCTTGTTCAGGTTGAGGCCCCCGTACGAGTCTGCGTCCAGCGTCACACCCGCCCCGAGACGGATGACGATCCGGTCGCTCGGGATCGCCAACGGCCCGCTCGCTTCCGCGGCATCGATCCACGAGCGCAGCCGCTCAGCATCCTCAGGGGTACGCACCCATACGGTTACCGTCCCCGATCGGATATCCACCTCGCCCTGTACGAGTTCCACGCTGGAGGACGCATCGATCGTCGTGAGTGCGCGCTCCAGATCCGCTTCCGCGACATCCACGAACCGGGTCTCGATGAACGGTTCTAGCTCCGCCAGCTGGGTCCCCTCCAGAGCCGCACGCACATCCAGATCCTCCGCCGTCACGAGCGTCACGATCCGGTAGGGCTCGTACTCGAGGTACAGTCCGCCGAAGCCGTCTTCGGCGGCCAGCCGCGCTTGCAGTTCGCCAACCAGGGGCTGGAGCTCCAGGTATCGCTGCATCTCCTCAGCGGAGATCCCCAGGATCCCGGCGATCTCAGCAGCATCGGCCGCGAGCGCGTCGATCGTTTCAGTCGTCCCGGGCTCGGCTCCGTCGAGTGCGGGGAGGCCATGCGGTCGGTCGGAGCCTCGTGCGATCCCCTGAGAGACTGCGGGCACTGCTGCCAGAGCAACCAAGGCCAGCACCGGAAGCAACCGCCCAAGGCTGAGAACCGAGCGTCTCATACCGCTCACCCCCTCCATTTTTGGGTTCTAAGCGGCGGTTGAACCTTATCATGAGATCTGCCGCCGCGGCGCCGAGCGGATGCTCGTCATCGCGCTCGAGGCCGAGGTGGACGCCTACCTGGAGCGGCACCTGGACGCCCGGGACGATCGCGGCCACGCCCTGGTGGTCCGGAACGGCCACGCCCGGGCACGGAGCGTGGTGTGTGGGGCCGGTGCCATCGAGGTCGCCGCACCCAGGGTGAACGACCGCAGGGTCGACCCCACCACCGGCGAGCGATCCAGGTTCCGCAGCTCGATCCTGCCTCCCTACGCCCGTCGCTCCCCGAAGGTGGCCGAGGTCCTGCCGCTGCTGTACCTGCACGGGCTGTCCACGAGGGACTTCGTGCCTGCCCTCGCGGAGTTCTTCGGCACCTCCGCCGGGCTGTCGGCCGCGGCGATCACCAGGCTCACCAAGAGCTGGTCCGCCGAGCGGGAGGCGTTCATGGCCCGGGACCTGTCGAGCGTGGACTACGTCTACGTCTGGGTCGACGGGGTGCACTTCAACGTGCGCCTTGGTGACGACGACCGCCTGTGCGTGCTGGTCATGGTGGGGGTTCGCACCGACGGGACCAAGGAGCTCATCGCCATCGCCGACGGGTACCGGGAGTCGAGGGAGTCCTGGGCGGAGCTGCTCAGGGACTGCAAGAGCCGAGGGATGCGGGCTCCGGTGCTCGCGATCGGCGACGGGGCGCCCGGGTTCTGGGGAGCGGTCCGTGACGTGTTCCCGGAGACCCGGTGGCAACGGGATCGGGTGCACAAGGCGGCGAACGTGCTCGATGCGCTTCCCGCCTCGGTGCAGGCCAAGGCCAAGCGGGCGCTTCGGGAAATCTGGGACGCCGAGGATCGGGGCCACGCCGAGCGAGCCCTGGATGCCTTCGCCCGCGACTTCGCCAAGTGGCCGAAGGCCGTGGCCAAGCTGACCAAAGAGCGTGAGGCGCTGCTGGCCTTCTACGACTTCCCGGCCGAGCACTGGATCCACCTGCGAACCTCGAACCCGATCGAGTCGACGTTCGCACCCGTGCGGGCCCGCACCGACGTCACCAAGGGTCCGGGCTCTCGCCAGGCGGGCCTTGCGATGTGCTTCGAGCTGATCGAGGTGGCCGAAGGGAGGTGGAGGAGGGCCAGCGCACCGGAGCTCGTGGCGCTCGTGCGCGCGGGCGCGAAGTTCGTGAACGGACGGTTGGTCGAGCAGACCGATCGGGAGGACGCCGCGTGATCATCACGAGATCCCGTTCCACAACTCTTGACCATTCCTCTTTCGGGCCTCCCACAGCGTTCTCGGGGAGAAACGCGGCTCGTTAGGAAGCCGGCGGAGTCCCCTCCGTCGATCTGGTGGGCATGGGACCCGCGGGCCTCACGCCTCGGCGGACGGCCTGGGATCCGACTCAGCCGCAGCGGTGGAGCACCCGGAGCCGGAAGTTGTCGAAATTGTGGTAGCCGAACCCCTGCCGCTTCACGACCTTGATCAGGTTGGTGATCCCCTCGGTGGGCCCGTTCGTGGCTCCGGAGTCGAAGTGGGCGAGCAGCTCTGGCTCCCAGGCCGCCACCGTCCGAGCGAGCTCCACGAACTCGGCGATCCCCGACCGCTCGACCTCCCGGTACCACCGCAGAAGTCCGGCACGAGCCTCCTGCGGGGAGGCGGCCAGGTACCAGTCACGGAACCGTTCCTTGAGTCCCCAGGCCGCCCGTAGGTCCCCGGCCGGGTCAGCGTCGAGCGCCCGCTCGAGCCGATCGCGCTCCTTGGAGGTGAGCCGCTCCCGTGCCTTCACCAGGACGCGACGGGATGAGAACAGCGCCCTGCCCCACCGCGACGGGGCAACGGAGCGGCTCTGGCGCGACCGACGCCTGCCGGCCTCCCGCTGGAGCCTTCGCCGCACGGCGTCCAGGGCCTGGTTGGCCAGGCGCACCGCGTGGAATTTGTCGACGATCAGCGTGACCTGCGGCAACGCCTCAGCCACACCCTGGCGGTACGCGTCGAAGGGATCGATCACGACCTCGGCGATCCGAGTCCGCCAGACCGCCGGTCGCGCGGCCACCCAGTCCGTCACGGAACGCTTGGTGCGCTCGGGGACCAGGTCCAGGAGCCTTCGACGGTCGAGATCGACGAAGGCGGTGTGGAACCGAAGGCCACGGCGGAACGAAGCCTCGTCGATCCCAAGCCGGCACACGACGGACGCGTCGGCGGGGGTGAGGTCCACCGCCTCGGTGACCGATCGCCACACCAACCACCAGGACGTGGACTCCTCCGACGCGACGTGGGAGACGGCGGCCCGCTTGGCCCGCCGGGCGAGATGGGAGCGGAACCGCCGAGTGGTCCGGGCGCGGGGCGGGATCTCCGGGTGCTCCTCGCTGAAGGTGGCCCGTTCACATCCGGTCTGCTCGCACCGGAACGGTGACGTCCTAGGGTTCCTGTAAACGCGAAGAGGCCTGAGCGACCATACGGCGACGGACAAGTCGACCGGAAGGAGGCCCAGGCCGATGCGAAAGGTACCGCCCAGCACGATCGTGCGCGAGGAGATCGAGCAGCTGTTCGGGGCCGGCGTGGATCCGGGGACCAATATCCTGTCCGCGCTCGCCGAGCTCGGCGTCCGATACCTAGCCCAGCAGGCGCTCGAGCAGGAGCAAGAGGACCACCTCGGCCGCGGCCGCTACGAGCGGCGAGGAGAGCGCCACCGCGGCTGGCGGAACGGCTACGAGGACGCCCGCCTCTCGACCGCCGAGGGCGAGATCACCGTCCGCGTGCCGCAGGTCCGAGGAGCAGACGGGCCGTGGCGGCCGAAGCTGATGGAGTTCCTGGAGGGTCACTCCGACGTGCTCGAGCGCCTGGTGACCGAGATGTACGCGAGGGGCCTTTCCACCCGGGACGTCGAGGACGCCTTCCGCGACGCCACCGACGAGCTCGTGATCTCTCGGAGCGCGGTCTCGGAGATCACCGACCGGCTCTGGGAGGACTACCGGGCCTTCTGTGAACGGGACCTGTCCGGGATCGAGGTGGAGTACCCGTTCTTGGACGCCGTCTACGAGAGCCTTCGTCGCTACGGGGCCAAGGAGGGCGTGCTCGCCGCCTGGTGCATCACCTCCGACGGCCGGAAGGTCCTGCTCCACCTGGCCGTCGGCAACAAGGAGTCCGAGGCCTGCTGGACCGAGTTCCTGCGGAACATGACCTCCCGCGGACTGCGGACACCGACCACCATCACCTCCGACGGCGCGCCTGGGCTGATCAACGCGATCTCCCAGGTCTTCGCGGGGAGCCTTCGCATCCGGTGCTGGTACCACAGGATGGCCAACATCCGCTCCAAGCTCCCCGCCGAGGCCGCCGAGGAGGTCCTCGCCCACGTCCGCGCGATCCGGGACGCCCCCACGCACGAGGCCGGTCAGGCGATGGCCGCCTCCGTGATCGAGCGCTTCACCGCTCGGTTCCCCGCGGCGATGGCCTGCCTCGCCGAGGACCTGGAGGCCTCCCTCGCGCACCTTCGGGTCCCGGTCCGTCACCGCATCAACGTCCGGACGACGAACCTGCTCGAGCGGAGCTTCGAGGAGGAGCGACGGCGCACGAAGGTGATCCCGCGCCTGCCCGACGAGAAGGCCGCCATGAAGCTCGTGTTCGCCACCTTGATCCGCGTGTCCGACCGTTGGCAACGTGTGGCCGTCTCGGATCTGGAGCGGCAGCAACTCCGACTGCTCCGCCGAGAGCTCGGCATCGATCCAGGCCCGGAGAAGGAGAAGAAGGAGGTGCGGCGCAAGAAGAGGAGTGCAGCGTGACTCAGGCCAGCGCGTTTACAGGAGATTCAGGACTTGACCCACCGGAACCGTCGCTTGCGCCACAGGAGATAGGTGGGCTTGCCGTGGACGGCGATGTCTCGGACCCGCACCTCAGTCCGCTCGTGGACGTAGGTCGAGACGCCGGCGCAGTTTGGGCACGCTCCCGCCCCTGCCCTCAGCTGCATCAGGACGTCGACTCGCTCGTCGGACTCGAACGTGTCGAGGACCGTGAGTCCTTCCAGCCCGAGGGACGCGCTGATAGCGTCGTCTCGCACGGACCTCCTGACCTCGTTTTGACAAGGCCAGGTTGGCGAAGCCACGGGTGCGTTCAAGCACCCTTGATCCCGCCGAACCTTGAAGAGCCCCATCTTCCGCCTCATACCGTGATGAGCAACCGAACGTCCGGCCGGGGAAAGACGCCCACGATGCCGGTCGCGAGACCTTCCCCCGCACCCCACGGCACGAGGGGGACCGCTTCGGGGTGGAAACGTGGGTGTGCCCCCACGGACGAGGGCCGTGCACCCAACCTTCCGTGCGACCGCACCGAGGGTGACGGCGCCCCGCGTCGAGGGTCGGTGTCAGCCGAGCTCGGCCATGACCGACTCGGGGATGTCGAAGTTGGCGTAGACGGCCTGGACGTCGTCGAGGTCCTCGAGCGCGTCGATCAGCGCGAGCACCTGCTTGGCCTGGGCGCCGTCCACCGGGACCGTGGTCTGGGGGACCATCGTGACCTCGGCCGAGAGCATCGGGACGCCCGCGGCCTCCAGCGCCTGCTTCACCGCCTGGAACGAGCCGGGGTCGGTCGTGATCTCCCACGTGCTCGCCGAGCCCTTCAGGTCCTCGGCGCCGGCCTCGAGGACGATCTCGAGCAGGCGCTCCTCGTCGGGGGCCGCTGCCTTCTCGACCTGGATCACGCCCTTGCGGTGGAACATCCAGGCCACGCTGCCCGACTCGCCGAGGCTCCCGCCGTTCCGGTTGAAGACGTAGCGGACCTCCTGGGCGGTGCGGTTCCGGTTGTCGGTGAGGGTCTGGACGTAGACCGCGACGCCGCCGGGGCCGTACCCCTCGTAGACGACCTCCTCGTACCTCGCCCCACCCTCCAGCTCGCCGGTGCCCCGCTTGATCGCCCGCTCGATGTTCTCCAGCGGGACCGAGGCCGCGCGGGCCTTCTCGATCGCCGTGGCCAGGGTCGCGTTGGCCTTGGGATCGCCGCTGCCCCCCTCGCGCGCCGCGACCTCCACGAACCGCAGGAGCTTCGCGAACTCGTTGCTGCGCTTCGCGTCCTGCGCCGCCTTCTTCCGCTTGATCGTCGCCCATTTCGAATGGCCGGACATCCCTCACACCTTCTCCAACACGTACGCGTGGAGCCGGGTCTCGCCCACCAGCTCCGGATGGAAGGATGCCACGACGAGGTTCCCCTGCTCCACCACGACCGGGTGCCCCTCGTGCTCGGCCAGCACCCGCACCCCGGGGCCGACCTCCTCGACGATCGGGGCTCGGATGAACACGGCTCGGACCGGGTGATCCACGCCCTCCACCGCGATGTCGGCCTCGAAGGAGTCCACCTGCCGGCCGTAGGCGTTGCGGCGTACCGTGATGTCCACCAGGTCCAGCAGGGGCTCCAGACCGATCACGCGCTTGGCCATCACGATCATCCCGGCGCACGTGCCGAGCATCGGCATGCCGGCCGCGGCGCGCTCGCGGATGGGGTCGACCAGCCCCGCGCTCCGGGCGAGCTTGGAGATCGTCGTGGACTCGCCCCCCGGGATCACAAGGCAGTCGACGCGGGCGAGCTCCTCGGGGGTGCGGACCTCGATCGGCGTGGCGCCGAGCGCCGCGAGCACCGCCGCGTGCTCGCGGAAGTCCCCCTGGAGCGCGAGGACGCCGGCCTTCATGCGACCCGCGTCACCAACCCCGGGTCTGGAGGAGCGCCTCCTCGCCGAGCTCCTTGATGTCGATCCCCGGCATCGGCTCGCCGAGCCCGTGGGACACCTTGGCGAGCACGTCCGGGTCGTTGTAGTGGGTCGTGGCCTCGACGATCGCGCGCGCCCGGGCCGCCGGGTTCTCGGACTTGAAGATGCCGGAGCCCACGAAGATCCCGTCCACCCCGAGCTGCATCATGAGCGCGGCGTCGGCGGGCGTGGCGATCCCGCCCGCGGCGAAGTTCACGACCGGCAGGCGACCCTGCTCGGCGACCATCCGGCAGAGCTCGACCGGCGCCCCGAGCTCCTTGGCGGCCGCGACGAACTGCTCCGGCCGCAGACCCTGGAGCCAGGCGATCTGTCGCAGCATCGTCCGCTGGTGGCGGACGGCCTCCACGACGTTCCCCGTCCCGGCCTCGCCCTTGGTCCGGATCATCGCGGCGCCCTCGGCGATCCGCCGCAGCGCCTCGCCGAGGTCCCGGGCGCCGCAGACGAAGGGGACGGTGAAGGCCCACTTGTCGATGTGGTACTCCTCGTCGGCCGGCGTGAGCACCTCGGACTCGTCGATGTAGTCCACGCCGAGGGCCTGCAGGATCTGGGCCTCCACGAAGTGGCCGATCCGCACCTTGGCCATGACCGGGATCGAGACGGCCCGCATGATCTCCTCGATCTTGTTGGCGTCGGCCATGCGTGCCACCCCGCCCTCCCGGCGGATGTCGGCGGGCACCCGCTCGAGGGCCATGACCGCGACCGCGCCGGCGTCCTCGGCGATCTTCGCCTGCTCGGCGTTGGTGACGTCCATGATGACGCCGCCCTTCAGCATCTCGGCCAGGCCGGACTTCACCCGGAAGGTGCCGGTCTCGCGTTCCACGGGTACCCCCTCCTGAACGGCTCTCGCTGCGCCCTGCGCAGGCGCTCCCGCCTGCATCCCGAGTGTACCGCCGGGGAAGGCCTCGCTCGCGTCGGGGTACCCTGGCCCGCATGCGGGAGCGCGCGCGCCCGGGGACCGTGCTCGCCTACGAGTTGAAGACCCTCGTCGCCCGCTATCCCGCGCTCGCGCTCCCGATCCAGCGCGTCCGCCGGCGCGGCGAGGTGCTCGGACCCGACACCGAGATCGTGATCGAGTCCTTCCCCCGCTCGGCCTCTTCCTTCGCCGTAGCCGCCTTCCGCCTGGCCCAGGAGCCCCACGCGAGCCGGATCGCGCACCACACCCACGCCCCCGCCCAGGTGATCGCGGCCGTGCGCCGGGGCGTCCCGGCGCTCGTGCTCATCCGCGAGCCCGAGGAGGCGGTCCTGTCCCACGTGATCTACACCCCCGGCCTCTCCCCCGAGGCCTCCCTGCGCGGCTACGTCCGGTTCCACGAGCCCCTCCTGCCCTACCGGCACGGCTTCGTCGTCGGGCTCTTCGAGGAGGTCGTCTCGGACTTCGGCGCCGTCATCGCGCGGGTGAACGCACGGTTCGGTACGAGCTTCCGACCCTTCGAGCACCGGCCGGAGCACCTGGCCCGCATCGACCGGGAGATCGAGGAGGACTACCGCTCCCGCGCTCGGACCGAGGCCGAGCTCGAGCGCACGGTGCCGCTGCCGATCGAGACCCGGCGCGCGCTGAAGGAACGACTGCGAGCCGCCTACCGATCGGCGCCTGAGCGCCTGCGGCGGCGCGCCGAGGCGGCCTACGAGCTCCTGCGCGCCGAGGCGACGCGGGCGGGCTAGCGCTCGGTCCCGATCTCCACCGAGCTCGGCAGGAGCTCCACCCAGGTGCGCCCGGGCGCGAGGGGGATCTCGGTCCCGTCCTTGGTGAGGAAGCGCGTGGGCTCGCGCAGGCTCGGCCGCTCCCAGCGGCCGACCACCAGCCGTCCGTCCCGCAGGACGTAGGCCCGTCCGGACCCCGTCAGCTCGAGGTGCGGCGTGATGCCCCCATGGGGACCGATGACCACCTCCACCAGTTGGATCACCACGTTGGCGGCGGAGATCGGCTCGCCGTCCTCGTCGAGGTGGGGCTCGTCGCCGTGGGCGCGCATCCACGCGTGCTCACGGCGGCTCCAGGACCACCACACGTCGGCGTAGGTGCTCGAGAAGGGCAGGTGGATGCGGGACACGCGCCGCGACCGGATCTCGAGCTCCTCGGCGTAGGTGAAGATGGGCTCGGGAGCGGGCTCGTGCGAGCGCGCCACCCGGTACAGCGCCTTGGTCGAGGCGTACAGGTTGTGCGGGGCCGGCCGGCTCGGATCCCGTTCGAACGCGTCGCCCCCACGCGTCTCGTCGATGGGGACGAGGTCCGCCTCGTTCACGACCCGGACGACGTTCGGAGCGCCCCCGGAGTAGGCGAGGATCGGCCGCCCGAGCTGCGCGAGGATGTCGGGGTCGGCGGTGCGGGCGCTCCGCACCGGTCCGACCCTCGGCGCGTCGGCGCAGTGGTAGACGGCGACGAAGCGGGTGATGCCGCCCTCCACGAGCTCCTCGAACACGACGTCGGCGTCGTTCAGGCCGGCCTGGGGTCGGGCGTCGGGGTAGTTCTCGACCTTGATCGCGAGGGCCGGCCGGTCGGGGATCACGCCCTCCGGCGCGGGCAGCCCGGTGAGCGGACAGGTGGGCGGCGGCGCCGGCTCCTCGACGAGCCCCACGCTCGAGAGCGTCGTCCGCACGATCGCGGGGGCGCGCTCCGGGTTGAGCGCGAAGAAGCCGAGCGCCCCGGCGGCCACCAGGACCGCGAGGGTCGCGCCGGCGACCACCTTGCCGCGCCGGGTCACGGCCATGCGGGCACCACCTCCATGGACGGGATCTCGGGGGGTCGCGCTCCGGCCGGGGGCCGGGACCCGGCATGCTACCGGCCGGCGGCGGGCCCCTCAACCACCCTGGGTCACATCTCCTCCAGGCGCCGGATCCGCTCCTCGATCGGCGGATGGGTCTGGAACAGGCGCTCCAGGAGCCCCATCCGCTCCCCCTCGACCCGCGAGGGCTGCGCCAGCCACAGGTGCGCGGTGGCGTTGTTCGCCGAGCGCATCGGGATCCCGCTCGCGGCCGCGATCTTCCGCAGCGCGCTCGCGAGGCCTGGGGGGTAGCGCGTGAGCAGGGCGCCCTCGGCGTCGGCGAGGAACTCCCGGTTCCGCGAGACCGCGAGCCGGATGATCTGGGCCACGATCGGGGCGAGGATCAGCATCACCAGGCCGATGGCGAACAGGACCAGCTCGACCGGCCCGCCGCCCCGCTCGTCCCCCCGGCGCCGGCCGACGCCCCCCCACCACCACGTGCGCAGGAAGAACTCGGAGAGGAGCACCGCCGCCCCGACGAGGGTGGCGACCACCGTCCCGACGAGGATGTCGCGGTCCACGATGTGCGCCATCTCGTGGGCGATCACGCCCTCGAGCTCGACCCGGTTCATCGTCTCGAGCAGGCCCTGGGTGACCGCGATCGAGGCGTGCTCCGGATCCCGGCCCGTCGCGAAGGCGTTGGGAGCCCGCTCCGGCACGATGTAGACGCGCGGCTTCGGCACCCCGGCGGCGATCGCCAGCCCCTCCACGATGTTGTGCAGGCGCGGCTCCTCCTCTCGGCTCACCTCGCGGGCCCGCGCCGAGGCGAGCACGATCCGGTCCCCGCCGTAGTAGGAGCCGAGGGACATCGCCGCCGCCAGGCCCAGGGCGAGGGCGAGTCCGAGGGGGCCGGCCTCCAGCAGCCGCCCGATCGCGTACCCGACGAGCCCGAGGAAGACCACGGCTCCGAGGACGAGGAGCGCGGTCCGGCGCTTGTTGGCGGCGATCTGCTCGTACACGTCAGCCCGAGAGGTCCACCGGCGCCGGACCCCGGGCCGGGTCGTCGATGGAGAAGAACTCGCGCGGTCGGAAGCCGAAGGCGCGCGCGATGAGCGAGGCCGGGAACGAGCCGATCAGGGTGTTCAGGCGCATGACCTGGTCGTTGTAGAACTGGCGGGCGTAGGCGATCTTCGACTCGGTCGCCGTCAGCTCTTCCTGCAGCGCGAGGAAGGCCTCGCTCGCCTTCAGGTCGGGGTACGCCTCGGCCACGGCGAGCAGCCGTCGGAGCCCCCGGGTGATCTCGTTCTCCGCCTCGTCCAGGCCCGGCACGACGGCGGCCTCGATGGCCCGGGCCCGCGCCCTGGCCACCTCCTCGAAGAGCTCGCGCTCGTGGGCCGCGTACCCCTTCACCGTCTCGACCAGGTTGGGGATGAGGTCGTAGCGGCGCCGGAGCTGGACGTCGATCTGCGCCCACCCGGCCTCCACGCGGTTGCGGAGCGCCACGAGGCGGTTGAAGACCCACACCGCCCAGAGCGCGATCGCGCCGAGCGCCCCGAGCACGATCCACGTCGCCATGCCGGCGCTCATCCTAGCCGCTGGCCCTCCAGGGCCCGGCGGTAGGCGGCCTCGAGGCGCGGGAGGACGACCTCCCATGAGAACGCCCTGGCCCGTTCCCGCCCCCCGTCGCGGAGGCGCTCGGCGAGCGCGGGGTCGTCCAGCACCCGCTCGAGCGCCGCGACGAGCGGTCCCACGCGTCCGGGCCGCACCAGGAGGCCGTCCAGACCGTCCCGCACGACCTCGTCGAACCCGGGGATGGCCGAGGCCACCACCGGGAGCCCCGCCGCCATGGCCTCGACGAGGACGATCCCGAAGCTCTCGCCCCCGGTGTTGGGGGCCACGAAGGCGTCGCACGCGGCGTGGATCCGCGGCAGGTCGCGGTTGGGTACCGCCCCGAGCAGCACCACGCGGGCCCGGAGCTCCTCCGGAAGCCCGTCGACGGCTCGGCGGGCCGGCCCCTCGCCGGCCACGACGAGGCGGAGATCCGGCCGCTCCGGCGCGAGTCGCCGGAAGGCCTCGACCGCGAGACGGAAGCCCTTGCGTTCGTCCAGCCGCCCCACGAACAGGAGCTTGCGCCCCGGCCCCAGGTCGGCCGGCTCGGCCCGCGCGAACCGCTCGACGTCCACCCCGTTCGGGATGACCTCGTACCCGTCCCCCAGGCGCCGCCGAGCCACGGCGGCGGCCGTCTCGGAGACCGCGAACCGGACGGC
>SIRV01000378.1 GCA_004366195.1 Actinomycetota bacterium | reverse complement strand
GAGGGCCAGGAAGGCCTCGCGGAAGCCGAGCTCCGTCATGGACGGGATGAGGGCACCGGCCACCCACGCGAGCTGGAACACCACCTCGTAGCGGACGAAGACCCGGCCGTGCGCCCCCGTGGGCGCCGCACGCTGCATCAGCGCGAGGAAGGCGAGGCGGCCGAGCTCGGCCGAGGCGCCCACCACGAGGCCGAAGAGCGCGAGCACCGGCAGCGAGAAGGCCGCGAAGGCGAGGATCGCCCCGACCCCGGCCCCGGCCAGGCAGCCGACGACCACCGCCTCCTCGCGTAGGGCCTCCGGGAGCCGGGGCGCGACGACGTAGGCGAGGAGCCCTCCGGCCGTGGCCGCCGCGGCGAGGACGCCGAACCACCACGCCGGCTCGCCGCTGCGCCGCAGCGCGAACGCCAGCGTGAACAGGAGGAACCCGCTCGCCGCCCGCAGCCCCGCCGCGCCGATCGCCGGCGCCGTGAGCTCGGGAAGGCGACCGAGCCGGCCCACCTCGCGCGGCGCGCTCCGCGGGACCCGGGGGTGCGGCAGCCGGAGGTTCAGCAGCGCGGAGCAGGCGTACACGACGGCCGCCACGTACAGCGTGGGCGTCGCCCCGGCCAGTCGGAACAGGAGCACGCCGGGACCGGAGGCGAGGAGCACGCCGCCGACCGAGACCCGCCCGAGACGCGCGTTGGCCCGGACCAGGCCCTGCTCCCCGCCGGCGTAGGCGAGGACCAGGCCGTGCCGGGTGATGGCGTGCACGCGCTGCAACGCGAGGACGACGAAGGCCACGGGGAACAGCACCAGCGTCGCCACCCGAGGGGCTCCGTACAGGCAGGCGAGCGCCCGCCCCGCCGCCGCCCCGAAGGAGATCGCCCGCCGCGGTCCGGCGCGGTCGAGGAGCGGCACGAGCAGCGGCCCGGCCAGCGCGAGGGGGGCCATCGTGAGGGCGAGGTACGCGGCCACCCTGACGCGAGCCTCCCCCACCGGCACCTCGAAGAAGACCGAGCCGGCGAGCGCGATCGCGACGAGCGCGTCCCCCGCGGAGGACGAGAGCTGGACGAGCCCGTAGGCATCGAGGGGCCGGTCCGAGCGCCACATCGCACCGATCGGCCGGAAGACGGCCGCCACGAGCGACCCGATCCCGCCGAGCGCGCGGCGCCACCACGGCTGCGGGGGGCTCGGCGGACGGACCCGCACGGGTCCCCCGTCAGCCGCCCGAGAGGCGCTCGCGGAGGAGCTCGTTCACGGCCCGCGGATCCGCCGAGCCCCCCGAGCGCTTCATGACCTGCCCCACGAGGAACCCGAGCACGCCCTGCTTGCCGGCGCGGTACTGCTCGACGGGCCCGGGGTTGGAGGCGATCACCTCGTCCACCCAGGCCGCGAGGGCAGCCGTGTCGGTGACCTGCCGCAGCCCGCGGGCCTCGACGATGGCCTCGATCTCCTCCCCGGTCTCGAGGGCCACCTCCAGGGCCTGCTTCGCGCCGGTGGCCGAGATCGTGCCGTCGGCGACGAGCCGCACGACGTCGGCGACGTGGCGGGGCGTGACCTTGGCCTCCGCCAGCTCCACCTTGGCCTTGTTCAGCATCCCGGCGAGGTCCTGCGTGATCCAGTTCGCCGCCGCGACCGGGTCGGCCCCGAGCGCCACCGCCTCCTCGAAGAAGGCCGCCTGGACGGTGGAGCTCGCCAGCAGCACCGCCGGCTCCGGCCGCAGGCCGAGCTCGCGCTCGTACCGGGCGCGCTTGGCGGCGGGGAGCTCCGGCAGGCTCGCCCGCAGCGCCTCCACCCAGGCCCGATCCGGCTCCAGCGGGGGCAGGTCCGGCTCGGGGAAGTAGCGGTAGTCGAAGGCCTCCTCCTTGGAGCGGAGGGTGTGGGTCGTGCCCCGGTCCTCGTCGAAGTGCCGCGTCTCCTGCACCAGCGTCTCGCCGGCCTCCAGGGCCGCGCGCTGGCGCTCCTGCTCGTACCGCAGCGCCCGCTCCAGCGACCGGATCGAGTTCAGGTTCTTGATCTCGACCTTGACCCCGAAGCCCTCCTCGCCGACGCGGCGGGTGGAGATGTTCGCGTCGCAGCGGAGCGACCCCTCCTCCATCCGCACGTCCGAGACGCCGAGGGCCTCGAGCGTGGCCCGGAGCTCCCGCAGGTACGCGCCGGCCTCCTCGGGGGTCCGGATGTCCGGCTCGGAGACGATCTCCACGAGGGGCACCCCGGCGCGGTTGTAGTCGACGAGGGCGTAGTCGGCCTCGTGGATCCTGCCGCTCGCGCTGCCGTGGGTGGTCTTGCCGGTGTCCTCCTCCATGTGCACGCGGGTGATGCCGACCCGCCGGACCTCGCCGTCGACCTCGATGTCGAGGTGGCCGTTCACGCACACGGGCAGGTCGTACTGGCTGATCTGGAAGTTCTTCGGCATGTCCGGGTAGAAGTAGTTCTTCCGGTGGAACACCGAGCGCGGGGCGATCTCGCAGTCCAGGGCGAGCCCGATCCGCACGATGTACTCGATCGCCCGCTCGTTCGGCACCGGCAGCGACCCCGGCAGGCCGAGGCACACCGGGCAGACGTTCGTGTTGGGCGGTGCCCCGAACTCGTTCCGGCACCCGCAGAACATCTTCGTGGCGGTCGAGAGCTCGACGTGGCACTCGAGCCCGATGACGGTCTCGTACCCCCCGGCCATGACGAGCTAAGGGTACCGGAGGCGACGGATCCCACGTCCGTCTATCTCGACCCGGGCCCGACGAAGGTGAGGATCACCGCCAGGACCCCGGCGGCCGCGAGGACGGCGAGTCGGATGAGCGGCACGGCCGAGCTGCACTCGAACTCGTTCGCCATCGAACATCCGCTTCGGCTCGGCAAGAGCACCGCCGTCGCGAGGCCCGCACCGACGACGACCCAGCCCAACCACCACACCAGGCGTCGCCTTCGGCCAGGCGCTGGCGGCGGCCCTGGATGCGACGACGACCCGCTCATCCGTCGTCCGATCCCGACCCCGGCAGCGGCTCACCGCCGCTTCGGCGCTCGCGGCGCTCGAGATGCCCGGCCATGACGAGCTCAATGTACCCGGGCGGCTCGAGCGATCGTCTCGTGGCTCAGGTGTTCTTTGATGCGATGCTTTACCCCTACCTTGATGCTTGACTTACCGCGATCCCGTCCCGTATCCTGGAGAGCCGTGAAGACGACCGCCACCGTCTCATCGAAGGGACAGATCACGATCCCCGCCTGGGCCAGGCGACGGCTCGGCGTCGGCCCGGGCGACCGCGTCGTCCTCCGGGAGGAGGGGGATCGGCTCATCCTCGAGCCCGCCGCCCGGTCCATCCGCGAGCTCCGCGGTGTGCTGAAGGGCGCGTTCGGCCGGGACCCCGACCGGTTCCTCCGCGATCTCCGCCGGGAGTGGAACCGGGCTTGAGTCGCCCGGGGTTCCTCGCCGAGCACACCCGGATCGCGGTGGACACCGCCCCGCTCATCTACTTCCTGGGCGGATACGCGCCGCGGGACGCCGTCGCCGAGGAGCTGTTGACGCAGGCCGCGAGCGGCGCCGTGGAGGTCGTCGCCTCGGTCGTCACCGAGGCCGAGCTGCTCGTTGGGGCGCTCCGCACCGGCCCCGCCGAAGCGGGCGTCGTCGGTCAGCTCTTCGACGGCCCCATCCGAGCCGTGCCCGTAGGCCGGGAGACCGCGAGACGCGCCGCCGAGATCCGCGCCGAACACGGGCTGCGGATGGTGGATGCCATCGTCGCCGCCACCGCTCTCCTGGAGGGATGCACCGCGCTCCTCGGCAACGACCGGTCCTTCCGCCGGCTGGAGGGCACCCTCACCTACCTGCACGTCGACGATCTCGCCGGTTGACCCCACACCGGCGATCCGGCGGCCGGGCCGTCCCGGTATCGCGGGGCGGATGTCGCGGGCGGCCGTGGAGGCGGGTTCGCGGCCGGCCCTGCTGACGCGCTGGTCCCCTGCCTGATCCTCGACGAGCACGTGGGTCCGCGGACGAGCCGCTGCGCACGGCATCGCCCAGGCCGGCCGGAGAGGTGTGAGCGACGAGGCACGTCACGATCACCGACGCCGGCTGCCGGAGCGGTCTGCCAGCCGTCATCCCGACCACCCCCGTCGATCGCGCGACGGGTCTCTCTCTGCCGCCCCCGTCAAGCGCCGCTCTGCCCTTGCCCTGCGATGGCGGGGCAGCGGAGGTCGAGGGCGAGCTCGCGCTCGAGGGCGTCGGCGACCCGGAGCAGGAGGTCCTCGCGGAGCACCGGCGCGGTGAGCTGGAGGCCGATCGGGAGCCCGGTCTCGTCCAGGCCGACCGGGACCGAGATCGCGGGCACGCCCGCGAGGTTCGCGGGGATCGTGAAGACGTCGCTCAGGTACATCGCGAGGGGATCGTCCACCTTCTCGCCGAGGCGGAACGCGGTGGTCGGCGAGGTCGGCGAGACGAGCACGTCGTAGCGGGCGAAGGCCGCGTCGTAGTCGCGGATGATGAGCGTGCGGACCTTCTGCGCCTGCCCGTAGTAGGCCTCGTAGTAGCCGGCGGAGAGCGCGTAGGTGCCGAGCATGATCCGGCGCTTGACCTCGGGGCCGAACCCGGCGCCGCGGGTGCGGGCCATCATCTCCACCGAGTCCCGGCCCTCCACGCGCAGCCCGTAGCGGACGCCGTCGTACCGGGCGAGGTTGGAGGAGGCCTCCGAGGGCGCGATGAGGTAGTAGGCGGAGAGCGCGTAGTCGGTGTGAGGTAGCGAGACCTCGCCGACGTCGGCCCCGAGGTCCGCCAGGCGGTCCACGGCCGCCCGCACCCCGGCGGCGACGGCGGGCTGGACGCCCTCGCCGAAGGCCTCGGTGATCACCCCCACCCGGAGCCCGCGCACCTCCCCCGTGAGGGCGGCGAGGTAGTCGGGCACGGGGTCCGGCAGGCTCGTCGCGTCCATGGGGTCCTTGCCGGCGATCGCCTGGAGCAGGACCGCGGCGTCGCGGACGCTCCGCGTGAACGTCCCCACCGTGTCGAGGGACGAGGCGAAGGCGATGAGCCCGTACCGGCTGACCAGCCCGTAGGTGGGCTTCAGGCCGACCACCCCGCAGAGGGCGGCCGGCTGCCGGACCGAGCCGCCGGTGTCGGTGCCGAGCGCCCACACCGCCTCCCCCGCCGCCACGGCCGCCGCCGAGCCGCCGCTCGAGCCGCCCGGCACCCGGTCGAGATCCCAGGGGTTGCGGACCGGCCCGAAGGCCGAGTTCTCGTTGGAGGAGCCCATGGCGAACTCGTCGCAGTTCGTCTTGCCGAGTAGGACCGAGCCGGCCTCGGAGAGGCGCGCCCACGGCGTGCAGTCGAAGGGCGGCACGTAGGTCTCGAGGATCCTCGATCCGCAGGTCGTGCGGACGCCGCGCGTGGAGAGCACGTCCTTCAGCGCCAGGGGGATCCCGGCCACGGCCGGGGCGTCCCCCGATGCGATCCGCTCGTCGGCCCGGGCCGCCTGCTCGAGCGCGAGGTCGTCGGTGCGCGTGAGGTACGCGTTCAGCCGCGGCTCGAGCGCGTCCATCCGCGCGAGGCAGGCCCGGGTCACCTCCACGCTCGAGGCCTCGCCGCGGCGGAGCAGCTCGGCGAGCTCGCTCGCGCTCCGGTCGCAGAGGTCGCGGCCCTCGGTCACTCGACCTCCACGATCTTCGGGACCTTGAACCGGTCGTCCTCGACCTCGGGCGCGTTGGCGAGGACCTCCTCGACCGGCAGGGAGGGGGTCGGCTCGTCGGGCCGGAGCACGTTCACCCGTGGGATCGCCCAGGCCGTCGGCGGGACCTCGGCCGTCGCGACCTCGCCCACCTTCGCCGCGTGCTCGAGGATCAGGCCGAGCTGGGCCCGCAGGCGCTCCTTCTCCTCGGCGGTCAGCTCGAGCCGCGCGAGCCGCGCGACGTGCTCGATGTCGATCTCGACCGGCATGGCCCGAGTCTACCGACGCCGGTAGACCTCGCGCCGCGACGGACCGACCTCAGGCGAGGAGGGCGGAGGCGAGCTCGGGGGTGAGGCCCATCAGCCGCTGCTCGCCGAGGCGCCGGAGCAGCTCCGCCCACCCGGGGTCGGCGGGGAGCGCCACGGCGAGGGCCGCGCGGGCCTCGTCCAGGCGGTCGCGGAGGGCGAGGGAGACCGCGGTCCAGAAGGCGATCTCGGGGTTGTCGGGCACCATGGCCATGGCCGCCCGGCGCTCGGCGAAGGCGCCGTCCACGTCGCCGGCGAGCTCGAGCTCCTCGGCCCGCTCGAGCCGGTCGTAGGCGCGCTGGAGCGTGAGCAGGCGACGGAGCTCCGGCAGGGGGTTGGGGTGGTCGTCCACCCGGAGGTCCACGAGGACGTCCTCCCACGGCCGGTCGGTGGCCTCGGCCCGGACCACGAGCACCCGAGCCGCCTGCCGGCCGCGGATGTCGCCGCCCTCGGCCTCGGCCGCCTCCAGGGCGGTGAGCATCCGGTCGGCGAGGTCCCCGGTCGCGCCGACGAAGGCGTCGTGCATCGCGTCCCACACCGTGGCCCGCCGCATCATGTTGGCCTGGCAGGAGAAGCCCTCCCCGAGGCGGTGCCCGGCCTCGCGGATGCAGGAAGAACCGGTGTGGGCGGCCACCCCGCCGTGCCGGTCCACCATCGCGACCTGCCGGTGCTCGCGCTCGGGATCGGCCGCGAGGCGAGCCGCGAGCGCCTCCGCCGCGGAGGCCCCGCCGGCCATGAGCTCGAGGCCGAGGGGCCCGTGCTCGACGAGGGCCATGGCCTGGGTCGCCACGGCCCCGACCCCGGCCCGGGCCCAGCACACGATGCCGGCGGCGAACCAGTGGGACTGGACGGCGACCCCGAGCTCGCCGGTCCCCGGATCCCGGGCCACGATCGAGTACGTCACAGCGTCATCTCCGGCGGGTGCGGCACGTGGGCCCGCATCGCGGCGGCGCGCACGGTGTTGTGGAGCAGCCAGATGTCGGTCATGGGCCCGACGCCGCCCGGCACGGGCGAGATCGCCTCGGCCCGAGCGGCGACGCTCTCGAAGTCCAGGTCCCCGACGAGGCGCACCTTGCCGGTGGCCTCGTCCCGCACCGGGTTGATGCCGACGTCGATGGCGATCACGCCCTCCCGCACCATGTCCCCGGTGATGAGCCCCCGCCGCCCCACGGCGACGATGAGGATGTCGGCGATCCGGGTGAAGTCGGCGAGGCGCCCGGCCTGGTCGGTGTAGTGGTGGGCGGAGATCACCGTGGCGTTGCGCTGCAGCCCGAGCCACACCGCGGGCTTGCCTACGTTGTTCGACCGCCCCACCAGCACGAGGTTCGCGCCGTCGTAGGCGGTGGCCGGGTCGCGGCCGGTCGAGCGCAGGTACGTGTCGAGCATGTGGAAGCACGCCGCCGGCGTCGAGGGGATGAACCGCGGCCGCCCCTGCGCGAGCAGGCCGGCGTTCACCGGCGTCACGGCCTCGATGTCCTTGGCCGGCGAGAGGATCCGGTACAGCTCGACCTCCGGCACCTGCGGCGGGAGCGGCCGCAGCACGAGGATCCCCGTGATCCGCGGGTCGGCGTTCAGCTTGCCCACCGTGGCCAGGGCCTCGGCGAGCTCGACGTCGGCCGGAAGGTGCTCGCACACGTAGGCGCAGTCGAGCTCCTCGGCCAGGCGGCGCACCCGCCGCTCGTACGCCTGGGCCGGGTAGTCCTCCCCGACCAGCACGGTCGCGAGGCCCGGGCGCACCCCCTCCGCGCGCATCGCGCGCACCTCCTCCGCGAGGCGCGCGTGGAGCTCCGCCGCCATCGCGTTGCCGTCGATCCTCGTCGCCACTTGCTCCCCCACCGGTCCGGCCATCGGCCCGCAAGCCTACCGTCGGCCGAGCCGCCGCAGGAACTCCGCCTCGTCGATCACCTCGACGCCGAGCTCGAGCGCCCGCTGGAGCTTGGACCCGGGGTTCTCGCCGGCCACGACGAAGTCCGTCTTCCGCGAGACGCTGGAGGCGACGTGCGCCCCGGCCTCCTCCGCGAGGCGCATCGCCTCCTCGCGCGAGAGCGAGGGCAGCGTCCCGGTGAGCACGATGGTGCGTCCGGCGAGCGGCCCCTCCTCGGGCGGCGCCGCCGGGGCTTCGTCGGCCATCCGCACCCCCGCCGCGCGGAGCTTCTCGATGAGGGCCAGGTTCGCCGGGTCGTGGAACCACTCGTAGACGCTGCGGGCGATGGCGGGCCCGATCCCGGGGACGGCGTCGATCTCCTCCTCCGAGGCCGCGGCGAGCGCGTCGATCGAGCGGAACGCCCGCGCGAGCACCTGGGCCACGTGCGCCCCGACGTGCCGGATGTTGAGCGCGACCAGGAGCCGCCACAGCGGCCGGTCCTTGGAGCGCTCGATGGCCTCGAGCAGGTTCGAGATGGACTTCTCCGCGAACCCCTCGAGGCCGGCGAGATCCTCGGCGGTGAGGCGGTAGATGTCGCCCGGGTCCTTCACCAGGCCGCGCTCGAGGAGCTGCATCACCGTCATATAGCCGAGGCCCTCGATGTCCATCGCGCCGCGCGAGGCGAAGGAGAACAGCCACTCCACGTTCCGGCTGGGACAGGCCGTGTTCGGGCATCGCCAGTCCGCCTCGCCCTCGGGGCGCACGAGCCGGGTGCCGCAGGAGGGGCACCTCTTCGGGAAGCGCCAGGGCCGCGCGCCCGGCGGGCGCTTGGAGAGCACCGGCCCCACGATCTCGGGGATCACGTCGCCGGCGCGCCGGACGATCACCGTGTCGCCCTCGCGCACGTCCTTGCGACGGACCTCGTCCTCGTTGTGGAGCGTGGCGTAGGTGACGGTGACCCCGCCCACCACCACCGGCTCGAGCACGGCGAACGGCGTGACCTTGCCGGTGCGACCCGTGTGGACGTCGATCCGGCGCAGCAGCGTCGTGCGCTCCTCCGGGGGGAACTTGTAGGCGATCGCCCAGCGGGGAGCGTGGCTGGTCGCCCCCAGCTCCTGCTGGGTCGCGATGTCGTCGACCTTGACCACGACCCCGTCGATCTCGAAGTCCACGTCGTGCCGGTGCTCCTGCCAGTAGGCGATGTAGTCGAGGACGCCGTCGAGGTCCGGCCGGGTCTCGCTCGTCGGGGGGACCGGCAGCCCGGCCTCGCGGCACCACGCGAGGAACCCGGAGTGCGAGGTGAAGGCGACCCCCTCGGCGTAGCCGAAGGAGTGGACCCAGAGCGCGAGCGGCCGCGACGCCGTGACCTTGGGGTCCTTCTGGCGGAGCGAGCCGGCGGCGGCGTTCCGGGGATTGGCGAACGGACGCTGACCGGCCGCCGTGAGCTGCTCGTTCAGCTCCTCGAACGCCCGCACCGGCAGGTAGATCTCGCCCCGGACCTCGAGCACGGCGGGCGGGTCCGGCACGAGCAGGCGCGGGGGGACCGTCCGCACCGTCCGCACGTTGGCCGTGATGTCCTCGCCGACCCGCCCGTCCCCGCGCGTGGCGCCCCGGACCAGTACACCGTGCTCGTAGGTGAGGGCCACGGCCACCCCGTCGATCTTCAGCTCACACGCGTACGCGACCGAGCGGCCGACGGCGCGCTCCACCCGCGTCGCCCAGGCCTTCAGCTCCGCCGGCGAGAACGCGTTGTCGAGCGAGAGCATCGGCGCCCGGTGCTCGACCGGCGCGAACAGGTCGGCCGGGGCCACCCCCACCCGCTGGGTGGGCGAGTCCGGCGTGACGAGCTCGGGGTATCGCTCCTCGAGCTCCCGGAGCTCCCGCACGAGCTCGTCGTACTCCGCATCGGAGATCTCCGGCTCGTCGAGCACGTAGTAGCGGTAGGCGTGGTAGTTGATGAGCTGCCGGAGCTCCTCGACGCGGAGCTTCGCCGCCGCCCGCCCCCGCTCCCCGCCCACCCCGCC
>SIRV01000377.1 GCA_004366195.1 Actinomycetota bacterium | reverse complement strand
GTGGACTCCTTCGTCTGCGTCTCCGAGGACCTGGAGGAGGGCACGAGCATCTTCGACGAGTACGTGCCCGACCAGCTCGGTGCGGCGCGGCGCCCGGTGCACACGCTCGCGGCGGACGGGCTCCACGCCGTGGCCACCGCCGTGATGCTGATCCGCTCGGACCTCGCCCGGGTGGTGGTGGTCGAGGGACACCGCAAGGCCTCGGACGTGCGGACGCCGGGGCGGATCGAGCGGTTCGCCCTCGACCCCATCTTCGTCCGGCCCCTCGAGGTGCCGATCGCCGCCCTCGCCGGCCTCGACATGCGGGCGTACCTGGAGCGGACGGGGACGCCCGAGGAGGCCTGCGCGGCGGTGGCGGCGCGGCACCGGCGCTCGGCCCTCGCGAACCCCCGGGCGGCGTACGCGGCCGAGCTCGCCCCCGAGGAGGTCCTCGACGCCGAGCCCCTCGCCGACCCCCTCCGCCCGCTGGAGGTCGCCCAGCCCGCGGACGGCGCCGTGGTGCTCGTGCTCGCCGAGGCCGAGCGCGCCCGCGAGCTCACCGACCGTCCGGTGTGGGTGGCGGGCGTCGGCTGGTGCACGGGCGCCCCTGCGCTGGAGACCCGCGACTGGGGGCGCGCGACGCCGGTCGCCGCGGCGGCGCGGATGGCCTACCGGCAGGCGGGGATCGCCGACCCGGCGACCGAGATCGACCTCGCCGAGGTGGACGACGGCCTCGCCCACCGGGCGCTCGCGCACCTGGAGGCCCTCGGCCTCGTCTCCGATGGCGGAGCGTGGCCGGCACTCGAGGCGGGGCGCCTGGATCGCGACGGCGTGAGCCGGGTGAACGCCTCGGGCGGGGCGCTCGGTGAGGGCCACCTCGGGGAGGCGGCGGGCCTCGCGCGCCTCGCGGCCTGCGCCCTCCAGCTGCGCGGGGAGGCCGGGCGCAGCCAGCTCCCCGACGCGCGCGTCGCCGTCGCGCAGTCCTGGCGCGGCTTCCCCTCGGACTCCGCGGCCGTGGCGGTGCTCACGACGGAGGCCGGATGAGCCGGCCGGTCGCCGTGGTCGGCGCGGGCATGACCCGGTTCGTGCGCCGGGCCCTGGAGACCGGGCGCGAGCTCGCCTCCGAGGCGGCGCGCGAGGCCCTGTCCTCCTGCGGGCTGACCCTGGCCGAGGTCGACGCCGTGTGCCTCGGCACCGCGCCCGACGCGTTCGACGGCGTGCACCGCAAGGGCGAGTACCTGGCCGACGGCTGCGGTGCGTACGGGAAGCCCTTCATCCGGAGCTACGTGGGGGGCGGGACCGGGGTGTTCAGCGCGATCCAGGGCTGGTACACGGTGGCCTCCGGCCTCGCCGACGTCGTGCTCGTGGTGGCCGAGGAGAAGATGTCGCCGTGCCGGCCGCACCCCCAGGGCGCGTTCCTCACCATCTTCGACGAGACGCTGGAGCGTCCCCTCGGCCCCAACCTGCTCTGGATCTTCGCCCTCGAGATGCACCGGTACATGGCGGTCCACGGCATCGACAAGCGCGACGTGGCGCGGGTCGCGGTGAAGAACAAGCGGAACGCCGCCGACCACCCCGCAGCCCTCCTCGGGCGGGCCGACCTCACCGTGGAGGACGTCCTCGCCTCCGAGGTCCTGGCCTGGCCGGTGCAGCGCCTGGACGTCTCGCCGGTCTCCGACGGGGCCGTGGCCATCGTGATGGCCTCGGAGGAGGCGGCCCGGCGCATCACCGACCGGCCGGTGTTCGTCCAGGGCGTGGGGTGGAACCTGGACACCGCGTACTGGACGGGGCGGGATCTCGTCTTCCCCGAGTACGTGGCCGACGCGGCGCGGATGGCCTACGCGATGGCGGGGGTCGGCGAGCCCCGGCGCGAGATCCACGTCGCCGAGCCCTACGACCCCTTCGACTACAAGGAGCTCCACCACCTCGAGGGCCTCCTGTTGTTCGAGCGGGGAAAGGCCCCCGAGGCGGCGCGCGAGGGCGTGCTCGAGCGCGACGGCGACCTCCCCTCCTGCCCCTCCGGCGGGCTCCTCGGCGTGGGGAACCCCATCGCGGCGGCGGGCCTCATGAAGGTGGCGGAGCTGTTCTGGCAGCTGCGCGGCGAGGCCGGCGCCCGGCAGGTCCCCGGCACGCCGGAGCGGGGGGTGGCCCAGGCCTGGGGCGACCTCATGCAGGTCGGTACGGTGATCGTGCTCGGCCCGGCGCCGCCGGGCGGCGGCCGAGCCGCGCCCCGGCCCCCGGGCTCGAGCCCGGCGGGAGCCCTCGCCTCGGCGGCCCTGCGCACGCCGCCCCTTCGGACTCCCGGCCACCCGCTCTCCGCGGAGGCCTTCGAGGCGCACCCCTTCGCCGTGGACGACCAGCTCGACGCGGCCTACGACCGGGACGCGGGGGTCGCCGTCGGCGGGTTCCTCCGCGGGCTCGAGGAGGGAAGGCTCCTCGGTCGGGCCTGCCCGAGCTGCGACCGGGTGCTCGTCCCACCCCGCCTGTTCTGCGAGCGCTGCTTCCGACCGACCACCCGCTGGGTCGGGCTCGCCGACACCGGCGTCGTCCAGACCTTCTCCATCTGCCACGTCTCCTGGGACATGCGGCGGCTCGAGCGTCCGGAGATCCCCGCGGTGATCGCGATCGACGGCGCGGACGGGGGGCTCCTGCACCGCCTCGGCGAGGTCCCTCCCGAGGAGGTCCGGATCGGCACGCCGGTCGAGGCCGTCTGGCGCCCGGCGAGCGAGCGGGTCGGCTCGATCCTCGACATCGCGTACTTCCGACCGCGGAGGTCCTCCTGATGCTGGAG
>SIRV01000376.1 GCA_004366195.1 Actinomycetota bacterium | reverse complement strand
GGTCGGCTGGGGCCGGCGGGCCGGCGCGAGGTCCTCCGCCAGCTGCGGGAGCTCGAGCTGAAGCGCGCGCAGGGGGGCTGAGGGGACGGGCGAGGCGCGGTCGCTGCGCGTGGCGTTCCTCGGCAACGACGCGTGGTCGGTGCCGTCGCTGCGGGCGCTCGCAGCGTCGCGCCACCCGGTGGTGCTGGTCGTCACCCGGGCGCCGAAGCCGGCCGGCCGGGGCAACGAGCCGCGTTCGACGCCGGTGGCCGAGGAGGCGCGTCGCCTCGGGCTCGAGCTCGCCGAGGTCGAGACGGTGAGGACCGGGCCGGGCTTCAAGCGCCTGGCGGCGAGCGTGCCGGACGTCCTCGCCGTGGTCGCCTACGGCGAGATCCTCCCGCCCACGGTGCTGCACCTCCCGCGCGTCGCCCCGGTGAACCTCCATTTCTCGCTCCTGCCGGAGCTGCGGGGCGCCGCTCCGGTGCAGACGGCGCTCCTCGCGGGGATGGAGCGCACCGGGGTGACGACGATCCTGATGGACAAGGGCCTCGACACCGGCCCGATCATCCTCCAGCGGGAGGTCCCCATCCTGCCGGACGACGACGCCGGCTCGCTCGGAGCGCGTCTGGCCGAGGTCGGGGCCGAGCTCCTCGTGGAGACGGTGGACCTCCTGGCCGCGGGCCCGGTCGCGCCGCGACCGCAGGATCCGAGCCTCGCCACCTTCGCCCCCCGCTTCGGGCCCGAGGACCGGAGGCTCGACTGGTCGAACCCCGCCCGGTTGCTCGCGAACCTCGTCCGCGCCCTGTCGCCGGAGCCCGGGGCGACGACCACCTTCCGAGGTCAGCCCCTCCGCGTCCTGCGCGCGGAGGTCGTTCCGGCCGAGGGCGAGCCCGGCACGATCGTCGAGGTGCGGAAGGACGGGTTCGTGGTCGCGACCGCCGACGGCGGGTTCGCGCCGAGGCTCGTCCAGCCGGCCGGCAAGCGGGTCATGGACGCCCGGGACTTCGTGAACGGCTACCGGCCGCAGGTCGGCGAGCGCCTGGGGTGAGCCGGGAGCGTCGCCCGCCCGCCGCCCGCCCCACGGCCCGGTCGGTGGCCCTCGAGGTGGTCCGCCGGGTCGCCGACGAGGGCGCCTACTCCAACCTCGCCCTCCGCGCGGCTCTCGCTCGCGCCGGACTCGCCGGGCGGGAGGCGGCCCTCGCGACGGAGCTCGCCTACGGCGCGATCCGCCACCTCCCGGCCCTGGACCGGGCGCTCGCCCCGTTCCTGGATCGCCCCATCGCCGAGGCGCCGGCGGAGGCCCGAGCCGCCCTCCGCCTCGGCGCGTATCAGCTCCTCCGGACCCGGATCCCGCCGCACGCCGCCGTCTCCGAGACCGTCGGCCTGGTCTCACCGCGTCGGCGCGGCTTCGTGAACGCCGTGCTGCGGCGCCTGGCGGCTGCCCCGCCGGAGGAGCCCGCAGGGGTGGACGACGGGGCGATCGCGGCCCGCTCCGGCCTCGCCCCGTGGGCGGTGGCCGAGCTCCGGGCGATCCTCCCGGCCGAGGAGCTCGAGGCCGCCGCGATGGCCCTCGCCGCGCCCGCCCGGGTGAGCCTGCGGGTCAACCGATGCCGGGCGACCCCCGAGGCCGTCGCGGAGGCCCTGCGCGCCGCCGGGGTCGGCGTCGAGCCCAGCCCGCTCCACCCCGACTGCCTCCTCCTCGAGCGCGGGGCCCCCGCCGAGCTTCCGGGGTTCGCCGAGGGGTGGTTCGCCATCCAGGACCCGGCCTCGGTCCTCGTCGTCGCGGCCCTCGACCCCCGACCGGGGGAGCGGGTGCTGGACGCCTGCGCGGGCCCCGGGGGGAAGGCCGGGCACATCGCCTGCCTCGTCGCGCCGACGGGCCTGCTGGTGGCGGCCGACGCCTCGCCCGCGCGAGCGTGTCTCGTCGCCCGCACGGCCGAGCGGCTCGGCGTCCGGGCCGCCGTCCTCGTCCAGGACGGGCGCCGACCCGCGCTCCGGCCCGGGTTCGACCGGGCCCTGGTCGACGCGCCCTGTTCGGGGCTCGGATCGGCCCGGCGCCGTCCCGAGCTCCTCTGGCGCGCCGATCCGGCCGAGCTGCCGGCCCTCGCCGAGCTCCAGCTCGGCATCCTCGCGGCGACCGCGGAGCTCCTCGGTCCCGGCGGACGCCTCGTCTACTCCGTCTGCACGTTCCCGCGGGCGGAGACGGAGGACGTGTGCGACCGGCTGCTGGAGCGACGGCGCGACCTTCGGCCGGCGGCCGTCCTCGGCCCGGACGGCCCCGCCGAGCGGCTCCGCCTGTGGCCGCACCGCGACGGGTGCGACGCCATGTTCATCGCCGCCTTCCGGAAGGAGGGTGCCCCCCGGAAGTAGGATGTCGCCGCGATGGGCAAGCTCTCGGTCTCGATCCTCTCGGCGGACCTCGCGCACCTGGCCGACCAGGTCAAGCTGGTGGAGCCGTATGCCGACGCCATCCACATCGACGTCATGGACGGCCACTTCGCCCCGCCGATCACCTTCGGCGGGGTGCTGGTCCGCTCGCTGCGGCCCTGCACCCCGCTGGTCCTGCACGGCCACCTCATGGTCGACGCGCCCGAGTCCCAGTTCGACGAGCTGGCGCAGGCCGGGATGGACATCGTCTCGTTCCACATCGAGGCGGTGGAGGATCCCACCCCGGTGATCCGCAAGGCGCGGGGCGCGGGGATGCGGGTGGGCATGACGGTGAGCCCGCCGACGCCGGTGGAGGCGCTCTTCCCCTACCTCGAGGAGCTGGAGAT
>SIRV01000375.1 GCA_004366195.1 Actinomycetota bacterium | reverse complement strand
CCATCGCGGAGCGGACGTCCCCGGGGGAAAGGCGCTCGAGCCTCGGCACGGCGGTATCCTACGCGGGCCGCTCCGGACCCCCGTCCGGTACCATCGGCGGGCGGCCCCCGGCCGCACGACACGATGCAGCCCGCGATGCACATACCCCGGCTCCCGGCCCTCGCCCGGCATGCGCTCCCGCACGTGCTCGAGGGGACCCTGATCCCGGTGGCCCTGTTCTACGGCGGCCTCCGGCTGGTCGGGCCGGCCGGGGCTCTCGCCGCCGCCCTCGCCTGGTCCTACGCGGCCCTGCTCCGCCGGGCGCTCCTCGGGCGCCGCATCCCGGGCCTGCTCCTCCTCGGGGCGCTGGGGCTCACCCTCCGCACCGCGATCTCGCTCGCCACCGGCAGCCTGTTCGTCTACTTCCTCCAGCCGACGATCGGGACCGTGGCGACGGCCCTCGCCTTCCTGCTCTCGCTCCCGACCGGTCGCCCGCTCGCCGAGCGGCTGGCCCGGGACTTCGTGCCCCTGCCGCCCGCGGTCATCGCCCACCCGGTCGTCCGACGGCTCTTCGTGCGGATCTCGCTGCTCTGGGCCTTCGTGCTGCTCGCCAACGCCGCCATCACGATCGCGCTCCTCCTCACGGAGGCGATCCCCACCTTCCTCGTCACCCGCACCCTCGCTACGATCGTATTGATGGGCGGGGCCGTGGCCGCGTCCACCGTCTGGTTCCGGTGGGCATTGCGACGCCACGGTCTGCTCGCCACGTGAGGATGAGCGCGACGACGATCGCCACCGCCGACGGGGTGCGCCTCGCCGCCCGCTGGTGGGAGGCGGCCCGTCCGACCGGCACCGCGGTCGTCCTCGCCCACGGCTTCACCGGCTCCAAGGACGACCCGAAGCTCGAGGCGGTCGCCGAGGCCCTCGCCGCCCGCGGCTACGAGGTGCTCGCCTACGACGCGCGCGGCCACCACGCCTCGGAGGGGGTCTGCACGCTGGGCGACCTCGAGCGCCTCGACGTGGCCGCCGCCGTCGCCGCGGCGCGCGAGCGGTCCGAGCGCGTGGTCGCCGTCGGCGCCTCGATGGGGGCCATCGCCGTGCTGCGGTACGCGACCGAGGACCCCACCCTCGCCGGCGTGGTCTCGGTGAGCAGCCCGGCCCTCTGGCGGCTGCCCCGCAACGTCCGCACGCTCCTCGCCACCGCCCTCACCCGGACCCAGCTCGGTCGCCGCGTGGCGGCCCGCCGGCTCCGCGTGCGGATCTCACCCCACTGGCGCGACCCCGACCCGCCGCGCGTGCTCGCCGCGCGGATCCGCGCCCCGCTCGCCGTGGTCCACGGGCGCGAGGACCGGTTCGTCCCACCCTCGGAGGCTGTGCTCCTCGCGGCGGTGGCGCCGAACGGACGGCTGTTCCTCGTCCCGGGGATGGGTCACGCCTTCGACCCGGGCGCGGCGCCCGCGGTCCTCGAGGCGGTGGCCTGGACGCTCACGGCCTCGGCGGCCTGAGCCCCGTTCAGGGAGCCGGGTCGACCCACGCGCGCCGCAGGGTGTCGAACCGCACACGCCGCGCGTCCTCCGCCTCCAGGGTGAGGATCATGTCGCGCTCCTCCACGATCGTGAGCGGACCGAGGCCCTCCGGGGCCTCGTAGAAGCCCCCGTTGGGGGTCTCGACCAGGACCCCCCACCGCCGCTCGGCGACCGCCCCCCGTCCGCTGCGAGCTCAGCCCCCATGTCGCACACCAGGGCATCCGGCGCGAAGGTGAGGTAGTGACTCACGCTCGGCTCAGGAGCGGCCGGCGTCGCCGCCACCGATACCGTCAGTCGACCGCCGAGAGCCAGGACCACGCCGACCGTAACCCAAAGGAGCCTCCGCGTGCCCGCCTCCTCACTCCTCGCTGGCCCAGGGTTGCCGGGGAGCGTCTCTCTCTCGAGTCAACTCCAAGAAGAGAAACAGCCGGCTCCCGAGGAGCGGCGCGGGGAGAGACACCTCGCTGACGCCGAAGACGCGGTGCGGCGCCCTGGATCAGGGGACCGGTGCCCTCGTCCGGGCCCGCTCGGCCTCGGACGCCTGGGTCTCCTCCCACCACCAGGCGAGGCCGAACAGGTCGGGGCCGGTGTGGGCGACCATCACCGGCCCGAAGGACCCGAGGAGCTCGGTCGCCGGCCGGGCGTGCTCGCGGACAGCCGCGAGCAGCCCCTCGGCGAGCTCGGGCGCGAGCGCGTGCATGGCCGCGACGTGGAGCCGGGCCCCCGGGGTTCGACCCTCCATGCAGGCCGCGATCATCCGCTCGATGGCGGCGCGGTCGCTCCGTGCAGGTCGGAGCGGCCGGACCCGCCCGGCTCGGAGCTCGATCAGGGGCTTGATGCCGAGCTGGCGGCCGACCCACGCGGCGAGCTCGGGGACGTGGCCGCCCCGGGCCACCCGGTCCAGGTTCGCCAGGGTCGCGACCAGGCGCACCCGGGCGGCCGCTCCGCGTGCGGCAGCCTCGACGCGCTCCAGCGGCTCGCCCTCGTTCGCCGCTCGCGCCGCGGCGGCCACGACGAGCCCCTGCGCGCCCGCCGCCGTTCCGGTGTCGAGCACCTGGACCCGGTCGCCGAAGGGCTGCGCCGCGAGGCGCGCCGACTCGTACACGCCCGAGAGGCGCCGGGCCACGGTGAGCACGAGGACGCCGTCGGGCCCGAGCGCCCCCTCGATGGCCGCCCGGAGCTCGCCGGGGGTCGGGCCCGAGGTGGTAACCCCCTCATCGAGCCGCCGCACGACCTCTTCCAGCGTGAGCTCGTCCTCCCGGTACGGGCGGCCGCCGATCGTGACCCACATCGGGACGACGACGACCCCGAGCTCGGCGGCGACCTCCGGCGGCAGGGCCGCCGCGCTGTCGGTGAGGACGGCCACCGTCACCGCTCGACCTCCTCCGGGACCAACCGTACCGTGACCGCGCTCGCCACGACGAGCAGCCCCGCGGCGAGCAGCACGAGCCGCGCCGGACCGAGGCGACCGAGGAGCGGGAGCCGGACGGCGCCGGCCAGGTCCACGGCGACGCCGGCGCCGAGCGCGGCCAGGCTGAGCCCGGCCCGGATCAGGACGTGGAAGACGGCGAAGGCCGCGACGAGCGCCTCACCGGCCAGGCGCGACTGGAGCAGGCTCATGCCCCCGACCAGGGTCGCCGAGGTGAACAGCCCGAAGGCCGCCGCCCCGAGGTAGGCGAAGGCGAGGGCCGGGGCGAGGGCGTCGGCGGTGAAGTGGGGATGGCGGCGGGAGCGGGGCCAGCGGCGGACGTCGGCGAGGCAGCGGACGCTGTGAGCGCGGAGGAGGGCGAGGAGGTCGTCGAGAGCGCGGGTGGAGTGACCGATGGTGAAGAGGAGGGGTGCGCTCATGCTCTCGCTCCTTCGACAGGCCCCTTCGACAGGCTCAGGGCAAGCCCTTCGACAGGCCCTTCGGCTCCGCTCAGGGCAAGCTCAGGGTGAGCGGAAGGGCGGGCCCTTCGACAGGCTCAGGGCGAGCGGAAGGGCGGGCCCTTCGGCTCTGCTCAGGGCAAGCTCAGGGCAGGCCGCTGGAGGGCGAGGGGGAGCCGGCGCGGACGGCGCTGATGGCAACGCGAAGGCGGAGGGCTTAGGCGCGGTCAGCCGGGGCAG
>SIRV01000374.1 GCA_004366195.1 Actinomycetota bacterium | reverse complement strand
CCGACCGCGCGCTCTTCGCCGATGCGGAGGGGCGGGTGATCGACGGAGACCAGGTGCTCGCCGCGTGCGCCCTCGCCATGAAGGAGGCGGGGCGGCTCTCCGGCGATCTCATCGTGACCACGGTCATGGCCAACCTCGGCCTGCGCCGGGCGATGGACGCGGCGGGCATCGGGGTCGTCCAGACCCGGGTCGGTGACCGGTACGTGCTCGAGGAGATGCTCGCGCGCGGGGCGGCCCTCGGCGGCGAGCAGTCCGGCCACATCGTCTTCGCCGAGCACGCCACGACCGGCGACGGGATCCTCACCGCCGTCCGGTTCCTCTCGCTCGCGGCGCGGACCGGCCGCACGGTGGCCGAGCTCGCCGCCGCGATGCCCCGGTTCCCCCAGGTCCTGGAGAACGTGCGGGTCGCGCACAAGGAGCGCCTCGACGAGGCCGACGAGGTGCGGGCGGCGGTCGAGGCGGCCGAGCGCGCCCTGGACGGGACGGGGCGGGTCCTGGTGCGGGCCTCGGGGACCGAGCCCCTCGTGCGCGTCATGGTGGAGGCCGAGAGCGAGGAGCGCGCCCGGACCGTGGCCCGCGAGCTGGCCGAGGTCGTGGCACGGGCCCTCGCCTGAGCGCGCCGCGCGGTGGGAGGACCTGGTTGCGCCCCCGCGGACCGGGGCGGGCGCTGCTGATAGGCTGCGTGGTCTGATGTGCGGGATCGTCGGCTACGTCGGGCCCGACGAGGCGCTCCCCATCGTCCTCGAGGGGCTCCGGCGTCTGGAGTACCGGGGGTACGACTCGGCCGGCGTGGCGCTCCTCGACGGGGACGTCGCCGTCGTGAAGCGGGCCGGCAAGCTCGACGAGCTCGAGCGCGAGCTCGAGGCGCGGGGGGCCCCCGCCGGCCGCCTCGGGATGGGCCACACGCGGTGGGCGACCCATGGGGAGCCGAGCGACCGCAACGCCCACCCCCACCTCGACTGCCGGGGCGAGATCGCCGTCATCCACAACGGCATCATCGAGAACTTCCAGGAGCTCCGGGCCGAGCTCGAGAAGCGCGGTCACCGCCTGGCCTCGGACACCGACACGGAGGTCGTGGCGCACCTCATCGAGGAGCGGGACGGGCCGCTGCCGGACGCGGTGCGGGCCGTGGTGGGGCGCCTCCGCGGGGCCTACGCGCTCGTCGTGCTCTCCCGGCGGGACCCCGACGTGATCGTGGGGGTGCGCGTGTCCTCGCCCCTCGTCGTCGGGCTGGGCGAGGGCGAGTCGCTCCTCGCCTCCGACATCCCCGCGGTGCTCCAGCGGACCCGGACGGTGCTGCCGGTGGAGGAGGGCGAGGTCGTCGAGGTCCGCGCCGACGGCGTGCGGATCACCGACCTCGCGGGGGTCGAGCGCTCGCGCGAGCCGATGGTCGTGGACTGGGACGTGGCGCGGGCCCAGAAGGGCGGCTTCGACGACTTCATGCTGAAGGAGATCCACGAGCAGCCGGCGGCGATCCGCGACACGCTGGTCGGGCGGATCGACGAGCACGGGATGCTCGCCCTGGACGAGCTGCGCCTCGACGCCGAGGTCCTGCGCGAGGTGCGGAAGGTGTTCGTGGTCGCCTGCGGGACGGCGTTCCACTCCGGCCTCGTCGCGAAGTACGCGATCGAGCACTGGACCCGTCTGCCGGTCGAGATCGAGATCGCGTCCGAGTTCCGCTACCGCGACCCGGTGCTCGGGCCCGACACGCTCACCCTCGCCGTCTCGCAGTCCGGCGAGACGATCGACACGCTGGAGGCGGCCCGCCACGCGGCGCGCCAGGGCTCGCGGGTGCTCGCGGTCACGAACACGGTCGGGTCGTCCCTCGCGCGCGAGGCCGACGGCGTGCTCTACACGCACGCCGGGCCCGAGATCGGGGTGGCGGCGACGAAGACGTTCGCCACCCAGATGGTGGCCCAGCACCTCGTGGCGCTGTACCTGGCGCAGGTGCGGGGGACGATGTTCCCGGCCGAGATCCGGGCCATCGTCGAGGAGCTCCGCGGCCTGCCGGCGGCGGTGGAGCGGGCCCTCGCGCTCGAGCCGCGGGTCGCCGCCATCGCGGCGGAGTACCGCGACGTCCGCGACGTCCTGTTCATCGGCCGCCACACCGGCTACCGTGCGGCCCTGGAGGGCGCGCTGAAGATGAAGGAGATCTCCTACATCCACGCCGAGGGCTATCCCGCCGGCGAGCTGAAGCACGGACCGATCGCCCTCGTGGAGCCCGGGGTGCCGGTCGTGGCGGTGGCGACCGAGTGCCACGTGTACCCCAAGATGGTCTCGAACATCCAGGAGGTCCGGGCCCGCGGGGCGGACGTGATCGCCGTGGTGACCGAGGGGGACGAGGCGGTGCGGGCGCTCGCCAAGCACGTGCTGGAGGTGCCGAGGACGCCGGAGCTGTTCTCGCCCGTGGTGGTGTCGGTGCCGCTGCAGCTGCTCGCCTACCACATCGCGAAGCTGCGGGGGTGCGACGTGGACCGGCCGCGGAACCTGGCCAAGAGCGTCACGGTCGAGTAGGAGGCGGCGCGCGGCCGGCGTCGGCGGGCTCGAGCCCCCGCCGTCCGACCCGGCTACCCTATGGGCCGTGGAGATCCTCGGGCTCGGGGTGGACATCTGCGAGATCGCGCGGATGGAGCGGGCCCTCGCCCGCCACCCCTCGATGCGCGAGCGGGTGTTCACGCCCGAGGAGATCGCCTACTGCGAGGCCAGGGCGAGGCCGGCCGAGTCCTACGCCGGCCGGTTCGCGGCGCGCGAGGCGGTGATCAAGGCCCTCGGCGGGTACCGGGGCCGACGCTGGCAGGACATCAGCGTGACGCGCGCGCTCTCGGGCGCCCCGAGGATCCTGCTCCAAGGCAACGCCAAGCGCCGGGCCGACGCGCTCGGCGTCAGCGACGTCCTCGTGACCTTCACCCACGAGCGGACCCACGCCGTCGCGTTCGCGCTCGCGGTGGGGCAGCGCCGGCCCCGGGAGGGCTCGTCGTGAGGCCGGTCCTCACCCCCGCCGAGGCCGGCGAGCTCGACCGCGCCTCCCAGGAGCGGGGGATCGCCGCCGCGACCCTCATGGAGAACGCCGGGCGCGAGGTCGCCCGGGCGGCCCTCGCCGTCGCCGGCGGCGCGTACGGGGCGCGCGCCGTGGTCGTCTGCGGCAAGGGCAACAACGGCGGCGACGGCCTCGTGGCCGCCCGCTACCTCGCCCGGTGGGGCGTCCGGGTCTCCGTCCTCATGCTCGAGGTCGCCGAGGACCTCCGCGAGCCGGCCGCGACGAACCTCGCGCGCCTGCGTGCCGAGACCGACGCACGGATCCGCCCCTTCGCGAGCTCGACCCTGGCCCGCGAGCTCGCCCGCGCCGACGTCGCGATCGACGCGATCTTCGGCACCGGGTTCCGTGGCGTCCCGGAGGACGAGTGGGCCGAGGCGATCCGCGTCCTGAACGAGGGCGAGCCGCCGGTCGTCGCCGTGGACATCCCCTCCGGCGTGAACGGCGCCACCGGCGCCGTCGAGGGCGAGGCGGTCTTCGCCGACGTCACCGTCACCTTCGGCGCGCCGAAGGTCGGGGTCGTCCTGCTGCCGGGCGCCGAGCACGCCGGCGTCGTCGAGGTGGCCGACATCGGGTTCCCGCCGGACCTCGTCCGCGGCGAGCTCCGGCTGATGGAGGAGGAGGACGTCGCCGCGCTCGTGCCGACCCGGCCGCTCGAGACCCACAAGCGGGAGACGGGCGTCGTGCTCGTGGTGGGCGGCTCCCGCCTCATGACGGGCGCCGTCGCGCTCGTCGCCCACGCCGCGTACCGGGTCGGCGCGGGCCTGGTCCAGGTCGCCGTGCCGGGCTCGATCCTGCCCGTCCTCCAGTCGCTGGTGCGGGAGGCGACCTTCCTCCCGCTCCCCGAGACGCCGGAGGGGACGGTCGCCCCCGAGGCGACCGAGGTGCTCGCCGAGCGGCTGGCCGCGGCCGACGCCCTCGCGCTCGGCCCCGGCATGACGACCCACGAGACGACGGCGGCGCGGCGCCCGCCGACCGTGACCCCCTCGCCGGTCCCGGCCGTGCTCGGCGCCGACGGCCTGAACGCCTTCG
>ML214221.1:9858-23599 GCA_004366195.1 Actinomycetota bacterium | reverse complement strand
AGCCGATCCAGGGCAGCGATCCAGTACCCGTCGCCGGACCGTCGACCCGTCGTCCTGACGAGGTAGCGGTACCCCCGCCGCCGCATGCAGCGAGCGATGAGGAGATCCTGTGCCGCTTCGATCCGGGGAGGGGTCCGGAGCAGGCTGCGGACGAGGCCGGCGCCCGTAGGGGCGACCGGCTCCGGATCCGTTCGCTCCAGGCGTGGCGAGGGAGACCACAGCGCAGCGGCGAAGGACGCGAGGATGCCCGCGCTCACGGCCCACCGAGCGCCGTGCATCCCCGCGCCCCCATCATGGCTCGGACCTACGCTGGGCAGCTCCGACCCTCGGCGACGATGTCGAAGTGGTCGATGCGGTTGTCGACCGCGGTCCCGCCGAGCCGCTTGTTGTCCCCGTAGTTCCAGATGACGATGGTCTCGTCCGGCAGGAACGTGTGCTCGTCGACGCCGCAGTACCTGTCCCGCTGGCCGTCCCAGTTCTTGCCGGAGCTGATGGCATCCCGTCGCTCCGGGTAGATGTTCCGGCTCCCGGCCTTGTAGTTCGCATGGAACAGCAGGTCCCCGTCGTAGTTCCCGCCGTCCCACGCGCACATCTGGCCGGAGCCACTGCCGCAGTGGGCTTCCGCGGACCCCGTCACCGTGGCGAGCATCGCGGTGGCGAGCAGCAGCGTCTCGATGAGCACGATCATGCGTCGTGCCATAGGTCACCTCCTCCCGCCGCGGAACGCTATGGGGGCGACGCGTCACCGCGCTGAGGCTAGCTGGCGCCGCGGTCGGAGGGGAAGGGCGATACGTCGACGATCCATCTTCGACCGCGGAACGATCTCGGGACCTCTCGCCGACGGGTCTCGGTCCTACTCGGCCTTCAGCGATGACGGATCGGCGGTCGAGCGGGCCCAGGGGAGCGAGAGCGCCGTCACCACGAGCGTGAGCGCGGCGGCCGCGGCGGCGGTCACGCCGATCGGCCCCCACGGCAGGGACACTTCTTGGTCCGCGAAGGCGAACAGGAGCGCGGCGACGGCCGACCCCATCGGGATCGCAAGCGAGAGGGCGGTTCCCATGGGAAGCGCCGCCTGCCACAGCAAGGATCCCGCGACCACCCGGCCCGGCGCGCCGATCGCGTGGAGCGCGGCGAGGGCGCGCCGGCGCTCCAGAACGCCGTCGATCGCGGTGGTCAGGAGGCTCGCGGCCGTCACGATGACGACGAACAGGCCACCGAACGTGAGGAGGCGCACCGCGCGACTGCCCCACCCGACGTAGTCGGCTCGGACCTGCTCCGCGCTCTCGGCGTGGGCGATCCGATCGGTCACGTTCCGCACCCGCTCCTCGGTCGCGGGATCGCCGTCGGTGTGGATCACCCCGACGCACCGTGGCCCGCAGCGGGCGCCACTCGGGGTGATGTTCGAGATATCGATGCCGAGCACGCCCGGCACGTCGGCCACGGAGAGCCAGAACCCCCGGCGCTGGGTGGGCGGAACCTCCACCGCGGAGACCACGAGGTCCGCGCGTTCGAGGGCCGCCACGCCCGGCGGCATCTGACGGGCGGATGCGGACGCGAAGATGGCCTCGAGCACGATGGCGAGGCCCGATAGGGCGGCGAGGCTGGCGGCCGCGCGACCGGCCGAGCTCGGGCCGGCCTCCAGCCTCCGGGCCCCGAGGAGCGACGAGGGGGACGACGCCCTCGCCGCGAGGTGGCCGGCGGCGACCCGCACGAGGAACGGTACCGTCCCCGCGAGGCCCATCAGGGTCGAAGCGAGCGGGACGCCCAGGAGCGTCGCCGACATGCCTCCAGGGAGACGGCGCAGAGGCTCCCGACCCGCCCAGCACGCGATGAGGCCGAGCAAGCCCAGGGTGAGGGCGAGCGGCCAGACGGCGCGGGCCTGACGCGATCTCGTCCGGTGCGCCACACCGAGGGGGGAGACGTTCACGCGGCGGAGGGAAGCGAGCGCGATCACGACGGCCAGGAGCGGGATGCCGATGACGGTCGCCGCCGTGAGCGGTGCCGGCAGGACGAGATCCCGCTCGAAGAAGCCATGTCCGATGAGCGCGGAGACCGCATGGAGCGCGAAGGACCTCGTCACATCCGAGGTCGACGACGCGACCAGGACCCCCGCGATTGCAGGCACCAGGACCTCGGCGGCGGCCACCACCCGAGCCTGCTGCCGGGTCCCGCCAACCAGTCTGATCCGCGCCAGACGTAGCTCTCGGACCGCCGCCGAGACCCGCGAGACGGTCCAGATGAACAGACCCAGCGGAAGGAGCACGGAGAGCACGGCGAGGGAGAGGAGCACGAGCGCCGCGGGGCTCAGCGGCGCTGAGCTGCTTCCCTCGGGCGTGAACGCCGTCACCTGCTCAGCGAAGCGGCGCCGGAGCTTCAGGTCGGGAGCTGCGCCGACGTACGCGATGAGCTCGTCCGGCTCCAGCAACCCCGGTTCCCCGATGACCCCGACGACCCTGCCCGGGACCCGCGGCCGGAGGAGCGAGCCGGATGGGGACGCCAGCGCGTCGGCGAGGGCGGGGGACACGAACGCTTCACCAGGCGACGGCAGGCGAGGGATCCCGGGCGGAACCGCGGAGCCAGGGGAGCCTTCCAGGACGTACACATCGACCGGGCGGCCGAAGAAGCTGGTCGGGAGGAACCAGCGCAGCGTGGCCGCAGGGAGGTTGCGGTCAACGCGTTGCAGGGCGATCCCGCTCCGGCGCGCCGCTCGATGGTCGTACCGCGCAAGGGCGGTGGGGAGGCTCAGGGCGTGCAGAACGAGTGCCCCCGCGATCGCGAAGCCGGCCGCCATCACGGCGAGGCGACCCCGCTCGGCCACGCCCCCGACCGTGCTCAAGCGGAGCCCCACCCATAGGGTTCCGAGCCAGCGCCGCGCGCGGATGGGTCTCATCCATCGTCCCCGGCGATCCGGCCGTCGCGGAGCAGGATGCGCCGATCGGCCCGAGAGGCGACGTCCCCATCGTGGGTGACGAGGAGGATCGCCGCGCCTCGGGCGTGGGCCGCCCCCACGAGGAGATCCATGACCTGTCCTGCGTTCCGCGAGTCCAGGGCGCCGGTCGGCTCGTCGGCGAAGACCACGGCGGGTTCGCCGACGAGGGCACGGGCCACGGCGACGCGCTGGCTCTGTCCGGCGGACATCTCCCCCGGCCGCTTGTCGGCGACGTCGAGGACACCGAGCTCGTCGAGGAGCGCGCGAGCGCAGGATCGCGCCTCGCGGCCCCCCACTCCGTCGAGGAGCAGCGGGAGCGCGACGTTCTCCACCGCCGTCAGCTCGGGGAGCAGTTGCCCGAGCTGGAACACGAACCCGAACTCGCGTCTGCGGAGGCTCGACCGCGCCGCGTCGGGGAGCGAGGAGAGCGAACGGTCCCGGAACCAGACCTCACCTTCGTCAGGGTGGAGGATCCCGGCGAGGCACAGCAGGAGAGTGGACTTGCCTGACCCGCTCGGACCGAGGATCGCGAGGATCTCCCCCTCGAGGAGCGAAAGCGAGACGTCGGCGAGGGCCACGGTCGGTCCGAACCTCTTCCGTAGCCCCCGTGCCTGGAGGATCGGAGCCGTCCGGGAACGCTCGTGCCGAGCGGGGGCCGATGGGTCACCCATCGTCGGCCCCCGGTTCCGTCAGCCGATACCCCTCCCCGCGCACCGAGCGCAGGCATGTGGGCGTGCACCCCGCAGCCTCCAGCTTGCGGCGGATGCGGCGGACGTGCGCGTGGAGGCGCTCGTCGTCCCCGGGGGTCGCCCGACCCCACACGAGCTCGGCGAGCGTCGCGTGAGAGAGCACGGCGCCCCGCGCCCAGACGAGGGATGCGAAGATCCGGAGCTCGAGGGGTGTCAGCCCGAGCGGCCGATCGCCGCACCTCGCCACGCGGACCCGCAGGTCGACCGCGAACGGCCCCCAGGCGAGCGTGGACACCGTGGGCTCGTTCGGCGGGGGAGCGTCCGAACCCGTCGGGTGCGCGGGAAGCGCCGCGGCCTCGAACAGACCGTCGATCGGAGCCCTGGTTCCGCCCATGGCTCGTACCTCCGGGGCTGCCGTCTGTCCGCTAGGATGCGTCATCGCGCATCCTAGCGGAGCGAACGAGAGAGAGAGAGAGAGAGAGAGGAAAACCGGCCTACGCGGCTCTCCGTAGGGCCGTCCGGGACGGCTCTGGATCAGGTCCCCTCGAGCTCGCGCTTGCGGCGGGCGACGAACGCGCGGAGCTCCTCCTCGACGGCGGGGTCCATCCCCGGGTCCTCGTAGCGCTCGAGCCAGGCCCGCCAGTCGAGGGGCTCGTGGGGGGCGTGCGCGACCCGTTCCCGGAAGTGCCGGAGGGTGTGGGCCGCGCCGAGGAAGGTCCCGCCGGGACCGACCTCGCGGAAGGCGTCCAGGGCGAGGGACTCCTCGTCCACGGGGATCTCGGCCTCGAGGAGGTCGTGGAACACCTCGAGCGCGGCCACGTCCTCTGCCATCTTCTCGATGGAGGCGGCGAGGGACCCCTCGATCCACCCGGCGGCGTGGAGGATCACGTGGGGGCCGGAGAGCAGCGCCGGCCACAGGGCCATGAGCGACTCCCGCATCGCTCGCACGTCCGGCGCCGGCGAGCCGGTGAACCCCCCGCCCCCCCGGAAGGGCAGCCCGAGGCGGCGGGCGAGCTGTCCGGCGGCGAGCATCGCGAGCCCGTGGAAGGCGGTCGCGTACCGGGGCTCGCCGCTGTGGAGGTCGAGCTCGGAGACGGCGCCGCCCATCACGACCGGGCACCCGGGTCGGACGACCTGCACGAGGCAGACACCGGCCAGCACCTCCGCCACGATCTGCGCGAGGGACCCGGCGAGCGCGAGCGGCGCCGTGCCGCCGGCGAAGGTGAAGGGCATGAGGACGACCGGCTGGCCACCCTCGGCGTAGGCCACGAGCGAGCCGGCCATGCGGTCGTCGTAGAAGAGGGGGCTGATGGGGTTCACGATCGCGAGCATCACCGGCCGCTCGGCGATCGCATCCCGGCCGCCGAAGGCGATCGCCGCGAGGTCCACCGAGTCGCGAGCGGCCTCGTAGGTGGCCCCCACGGGGAAGTAGGGCTTGTCGGACCACCGCAGCACGTCGAGGTCCATGTCGAGGTGGCGGCTCGCGACCGGGAGGTCGGCGGGCTCCACGATCCCGCTCTCGTTCAGGTCGAAGAGGGGGACGGCGTGGGTGAACCGCACGAACGTCGCGTGGTCCTCGGCCGTCGGGGGCCGCTTCCCGCCCTCGGGGTCGAGGACGAAGGGGCACCCGCCGGTCGGAGCGAGCGCGAGGTGCTCGCCCCCCACCTCGACCCTCCGCTCGGGGTTCCGCCCGTGGACGGTGAACGAGGCCGGCGCCTCCGCGAGCCGCTCGGCGACGAACCCGCGGTCCAGGCGCACGAGGTCGCCCTCGACCTCGCACCCGGCCTCGCGGAAGCGCCGGAGCGCCGGCTCGAAGGAGAAGCGCACGCCGACCTCCTCGAGGAGCCGCAGGGCGGCGTCGTGGACCCGCTCGGCCTGCTCCTCGGAGAGGACGTCAAGACGGAGCCGGTTCCTCCACAAGCTCGATCAACCTCCGCTCCAGATCGCCGAGGCCGACGTCTCGGATCTCGAGCGGCACGCCGAGGAAGTCGGCGATCTCCCGCGCCTTGGCCTCCAGCGACGGCTCCGGCGACTGGCGCAGGTACAGCACGTCGGTGATGTGGTCGAAGTACGTGTTCCGCAGGAACGGGAAGCGGCCGATCCCGAGCCCGTCCACCACCGCCCGCTCCCAGTTGCGCACCAGCCAGTCGGTGAGGAAGAAGGTAGACAGGCGCCGGTCGGCCTCGGCGGCGAGCTCGGCTCCCCCGTACATCTCGTAGCAGTGGGGCCCTTCGGTGCGGACGGCCCCGTAGCGCTCGAGGATCCGATCGAGGGCGCCGAAGGTCCCGCAGTCGCCGTAGACGACGACGATGCGCTCGTAGCGGCCGTCGAGCCCGGCGAGCTCGCGTTCCACGTCCTCCACGATCTTCCTCGGCGAGAGGTGATCGAGGGCGGGGATCGTGAGGAGGTCGGCGTCCCAGCCTCGGCGGGCCGCGATCCCGCGAACCTCGCGGGCGAGGGCGCCGCACACGACGAGGGCGAGGGGCCGCTTCTCCGTCACGTCACCTCCTCGAGCTCGGGGAACCGCACGGCCTGAAGGAACGCCTCGTTGAACCCCTCCTGTCCCGAGAGCTCCACGTACTCGACCCGGCGGATCAGGTCGAAGGCCATCTCGCGCTCGCGGAACGAGAGCAAGGCCATCTTCGCACCCTCGCCGGCTGCGTTGCCGACGGCCACGATCCGGTCCACCGGCACCGGCGGGACGAGCCCGATCACCCGAGCGCTCGCCGGGTTGATGTAGGTGCCGAAGGAGCCGGCGAGCAGGACCTGGTGGAGGTCGGCGGCCGTCACGCCCAGGATCTCCATGAGCGCGTTGATCCCGGTCGAGATGGCGCCCTTCGCCGACTGGAGCTCGCGGATGTCCCGCTGCGTGAGCGGCACGTCGGGGGCGAGGAGGAACGCGCGCATCCCGTCCAGCTCCACGAGGCGATCGGCGAGGGGGTGGTCCGGGACTTGCTCCGGAGCGACGAGGCGCCCGCTCGCGTCGAGGAGGCCGGCCAGACGGAGCTGGGCGACGGCGTCGATCAGGCCCGAGCCGCAGATGCCGCGGGGCTCGGCATCGCCGATCACCTGGAGCCGCACCTCGCCCTCGGTGAGCGAGACGCCCTCGATCGCGCCGTCGGCCGCGCGCATCCCGGCCCGGATGTGGCCGCCCTCGAAGGCCGGACCGGCCGGTGAGGCCGTGGCGAGGACCCGGTCGGCGTTGCCGAGCACGATCTCGCCGTTCGTGCCGACGTCGACGAACAGGCGGAGCTCCGGCTCGCGGGTGAGCCCCGTGGCCTGGATCCCCGCCACGATGTCGGCGCCGACGTAGGCCCCGATCGAGGGCAGGAGCTGGATCCGGCCCTCGGGATGGATCCGGATGCCGAGGGCGGCGGCGGGGAGGTCCAGGGGCTCGCGGAAGGCGGGGACGAAGGGCGCGACGCTGATGGCGTGCGCGTCCACCCCGAGGAGCAGGTGCAGCATGGTCGCGTTCCCGGCCACGACCATCTCGTACGTCCGCTCCGGCCCGACCCCGGCCGCGGCGTAGACCTCCTCGAGGAGCCCGTTGATCGTCCCGATCACCGTGCGCTGCAGCTCGGCCGCGGCGGTCTCCTCCATCCGGGTGCGCGCGATGCGCGAGATCACGTCGGCGCCGAAGGGGGCCTGGGCGTTCAGGTTCGAGGCCACGCCCGCCGCGGCACCCGTGGTGAGGTCCATGAGGGTCGCCACGACCGTCGTCGTCCCCACGTCCACCGCCACGCCGTAGGAGACGTCGGTGGTGTCGCCCGGCTCGACGGCCACGAGGTGCTCGCCGCAGAGCACGGCGGTGACGTCGAAGCCGGCCGTGCGGAGCACGATCGGCAGGTGCCGGAGGACCGGGAGCTCGATCCGCACGCCGTACCCCTCGGCCTCCAGGGCCGCGCGGATCCGCTCCACGTCGGAACGCGCGTCCTCCAGCGTGGGCGGGTCGAGCACCAGGTGGACCTTGTGGACGTTGGGCTCGAGGAGCACGAACCGCGAGAGCCCCATCGTCGCGGCCTTCGGCACGCGCATCAGCGCCGGCACGAAGCACTCGACGTCGCCCGCGAGGACCGACTCACACGCCAGGCGCCAGCCCTCGGCGAGCTCCTCCTCGGAGAGCCACCGGCGGTCGGCCGGGGTGATCTCGACCTCGCCCGCGAGCACCCGGACCCGGCACTTCCCGCACGTGCCCCGGCCGCCGCAGGTGGACTCGATCGGCAGGCCGATCCAGTGGGCCGCGTTGAACAGCGTCGTGCCCTCCGGCACGCGCGTCACCTTGTCGTGGGGACGGAAGGTGACCTCGACCTTGCGCACCGGGCCGCCTCCGGCTCAGCCCTCGGCCCCGGCCGCCTGCTCGGCTCGGAGCGTCCGCAGCCAGGTCGCCGCGTAGCGGTCGATGCCGAGGAGCACGTCGCTCCCCAGGGTCGCCATCCGCATCTCCCGCGAGAGCGGGTTGGCGATGGCGCTGGTGAGTCCGACCATCCGGCCCATCGCGACGAAGGTGGCCGTGAGCTCGGCCCGCCCCGGCATCCCGAAGGAGACGTTGGAGGCACCGCAGATCAGGTTCACCCCGAGCTCCTCGCGCACCAGCCGCATCGTCTCGAGCACGACCCGGCCGGCGTCGGGGTCGGCTCCGACCGTCATGGCGAGGGGATCGATGAGCACGTCCTCGGCGGGGATGCCGTGGTCGGCCGCGCGCTGCACGATCTTCCGGGCCACCGCGAGCCGCTCGGCGGGGTCCGGGAGGGGGCCCCGCTCGTCGTTCGCCATCCCGATCACGGCCGCCCCGTGGCGCTTCACGAGGGGCAGGATCCGCTCGAGCTTGTCCTCCTCGCCGGTGACGGAGTTCACGAGGGCCTTCCCCTCGTACACGGCGAGGGCGGCCTCCAGCGCGGCGTCGGTGGAGGAGTCGATGCAGAGCGGCACGTCCACCGTCTCGGCCACGAGCTTCACCATCCGCACCAGGAGGTCGACCTCGTCGGCCCCGGGGATCCCGGCGTTCACGTCGAGGACCGGGGCGCCGGCTCGCACCTGCGCGAGGGCCTCCTCGCGCACCGGCTCGAGGTCGCCGCCCGAGATCCGCTCGGCGAAGGCCCGGCGACCGGTCGGGTTGATCCGCTCGCCGACGATCACGAACGGCCGGTCGGGGCCGATCACCACCTCGCGGTTGGGGGAGGCGAGGACGGTCTCCATGGCTCAGCCGGTCGGGCGCTCGCTGCCGGCGAGCTCGAGCGCCACCCGCACGGCCTCGGGCGCGTTCGGCGCGTATCCGTCGGCCCCGATCTGCTTGGCCCAGTCCTCGGTCACCGGCGCCCCGCCCACCATGACCTTCACCGCGCGGCGGAGGCCCGCTTCCTCCAGGGCCTGGATCACGCCGCGCTGCTCGGGGACGGTGGTGGTGAGCAGCGCCGAGAGCCCCACGATCGTCGGCTCGAGCTCCCGGACGGCCTCCACGATCCGGTCGGCCGGGACGTCCTTGCCGAGGTCGTGGACCTCGAACCCCGCCGTCTTCATCATCGCGCCCACCATGTTCTTGCCGAGGTCGTGGAGGTCGCCCTTGACGGTGGCCATCACCACGCGGTGCCCCAGGGTCTGGCCGCCGCTCGCGAGCAGGGCGGGTTCCACGATCGCCTGGCACTGCTTGAAGATCTCCGCCGCCGCCACGACCTCGGGCAGGAACACCTCGCCGGCGTTCCAGCGGCGCCCGATCTCGAGCATCGCCTCGGCGAGCCCCTCCTGGAGGACCCGCTGCGGCTCCACGCCGGCCTCGATCAGCTCGGTCGAGATCGCGGTGGCGGTCTGGCCGTCGAGGGCGTACAGCGCCTCGCGCAGCGCCTCGAGCTTCTCGTCCATCACGCGGCTCCTTCCGTGTAGCGAGCGATCACCTGCAGGATGGCATCTTCCACCCCCGGCGGCAGGGGCTCCGGCCGGTGCTCGGCCAGGATCTCGCGAGCCCGCTCCCGGGCCCGGTCGGGCGGCTCCGGGCGGCCGGCCGCCTCCCAGTCCTCCCACGCCTCGCGCCCGAAGAACCGCGGTCGCCACTGCTCCCGCATGTGCCGGAGCGTGTGGGGCTGCGCGAGGTAGTGCCCGCCGGGGCCGACCTCGGCGATGACCTCCACCGCCAGGTCCTCGTCGGTGTCGGGCACGCCCTCGGTCATCGAGCGGACGAGGGAGAAGACCTCGGCGTCGAGCAGGAGCTCGACGATCGAGTACACGCGTGCCCCGTACAGCAGCCCCGCCCCGCAGAGCATGTCGGCCCCGCCGAGCCAGGAGGCGATGGCGGACAGGCCGTTCTCCACCCCGGCCTGCCAGTCCGGCGCCTTCGAGCCGGTGGCGAACGTCCCGATGCTCGAGGGAAGCCCGTACCGCCGGGCGAGCTGGGCCCCGGCCATCTGGAACAGGAGGTCCTCGGGCCCTCCGCACGCCGCCGCCCCGGTGCGGAGGTCCATGACCGTGCCGCAGGCGCCGTAGAAGGTCGGCGCGCCCGGCACGAGGAGCTCGAGCGCCACGATCCCCGCCAGGATCTCGGCGTTGGACTGCACCAGCGCGGCGGCCCTGGTCGCCGGCGCCGTGGCGCACGAGATCGGCATGGCGACGAACCCCGCCGGGACCCCCGCCTCGGCGTAGATCGCGGCGGCCTCGAGCGGCGGCCCGTCGTACGTGAGGGGCGAGAGGCTCGTCTGGAACGAGGAGAGCACCGGGCGGGCCCGGAGCTCGGTCTCACCCCCCGCGACGATGGTCGCGATCTCGACCGCGCCGCGCGCCTGCTGCGGCAGCGCGGCGGTCGTGAGCTGGACGTGCTTCGTGGTGTTCGTGAACTGGGCGTGGAGCTCGTGGAGCGGCTGGACCGGCAGCGGCTGGTCGCGCGCGGCGACCGGCTGCCAGCAGAAGCCGATCTCCGGCAGGGCGTCGGCGACGCGGGTGATCTCGGCGAGGTCGGCCTTGGTCGAGGGCCGCCGCTCCCCGGTCTCGAGGTCGAGGATCTCGGCGGCGTTGCCGTCCACCGCGAGGTACCCGGTGGAGCCGTCGAGCACGAGGTCGCAGGCGGGGTCGCGTCCGGCGAGCCGGATCGTCCGAGGGGCGCGCGAGAGCGCCTCCTCGACCAGCGCCGGCGGGAACGTGACCCGCCGGGCGTGCTCGTCGGTCCGGGCGCCGGCGGCGACCAGGCGCCGAACCACGGCCTCGGAGCGGACCTCGACCCCGGTGCGCTCGAGCACGCGGAGGGTCGCCGCGTGGATCCGCTCCACCGTGCCCTCGGGCAGCACGTCGAGGTTGCGGAGGGGGAGCCCCACGACGCGCCCCCCGGACGCGGTCGCGGGCCCCGCGGCGTGACGAACGGTCATCGTGAGGTCCCTCGGGCCGGAACGCTGCGTGACCTAGGCTAACGGGCGCGCCTTCCGCGCAACAGACCCGCCCGATGACCTCCGGTCACGGAGCTCGATCCCCTCTTCGATCAGCTCGATCGGCTGACCGGCGAGACCGCACCGAACGCACCGCGGGGTGGGATCAAGTACACGTACGACGCGGCGGGCCAGCTCACCTCGATCTCCTACCGGCCTGCCGGCCGCCACCACCGCCCCCGCCACCTACGACGCGGCGAACCGGCTCACCTGCGCCGCGGGTTCACCGAGGGGATCTCCTCGCCCGGACCAACAGGCTGGGAGGTAGTCACGGTGCCGGCCGGATCGGATCTCAGAGAGACCTTCCCCAGCCGGTCCTTCCTGCTCGTCGGGGCAGGATCGTTCATGCTGGGAGGTGCCGCCTGGTACCCGAGCGGTTGGGGCGTCAAGCTCGCGAGCGCGGGGATCGGCGTACTGCTCGGCATCCTGGCCGCGGCCGCGCTGCGCCGGCGACCGGCGCTCCTCCGACCCGGGTCAGCGAAGAAGAGCGACTTCTGGGCGTGGAACGCGCTCGCGGTCGCCTCGGGGGTCCTGCCCGCCGCCAACGTCCCGCACGTCGGACCTTGGTTCCTGGGCATCGCGGCGGGGCTCTTCTTCGTCGTCGCGTCGCCGCCCCAGCACCCCTGTTCCGCAGATGGTCGGAGATCCGTGGCGGCGCTCGCCGAGGCGGCGACCCATAGGACGGGCCGCCAGAGCTACGTTGCTCCGCCGAGCATCCACCGCTATCCTGCGAGCGTCGTGATCGGACGCCGCCCCTGAACCGTCTCCATGGCCGGACCCGCGTCGGAGGGGCTCCCACCCGTCGCCCTGGGGATCCTGGCCGTCGGGATGGTCGTCGAGGCGCGCGGGGCCTTCATCCGCGGGACGAGGGCGGAGCGCCCGGGAGCCCGGCTGTGGTGGCGCGGTCTCGGCTTCGTCCTGTCCGCGTCCGGAGGAGCGACCGCCGTGGCGACGACGGCTCGGGCGGTCGGCGGTTCACGCTCGTGGGCGTGGGTCGGCGCGCTGTTGGGTCCGGTCATCGCGTGGTACCTGAGCGGGATGGCGCGCCGCGCCCGCGAGCGCGCGGGCCCGGCGGAGGCGGAGCTGCTCGCGCGCGACCCGGGCTGGCCGCTGTGGATGGGACCGCTGCTGTCCTTGGAGATCATGCTCCCCGGCCGTGGGAGACGGATGGCGTCGCGCGGCGATCTCCTCTCGATGCGGTACCTGTTCCTCGCGTTCTTCCTCTCGCTGGTGCTCTACTGGTTCGTGTTGTCCTTCATGACGGAGCCGGCGTCCGGCACCCGCGCTCCGGAGCCCTCACCCGCCGCGGACGCCGTCGCGGCAGGGGTGCTCCTCCTGGGTGCGGCGGCGCTCGGTCTCGGGGAGCGCGTCGGTCGGCGGGTCGTCGGAGCCGATCGGGAGGCGCTGCTCGCCCAGTGCCGGACGACGTTCTTCCTCCGCATCGCGGCGGCCGAGTTTCCGGCCCTCGTCGCCTTCATCGGGACCTTCACCACGGGCGGCGCCCTGGCTGTACCCGGTCGGGCTCCTCGCCGCGCTGCCCGGGTTCGTGCGGGCGGCGCCCTCGACCTCGAACCTCCTTCGGCTGGACGAGGCGCGGAGGCGGGAGGGGCGGCCCGGGTCGGTCTTCGAGCTGCTCACCGAGCCGCCCGCTCCGCCCGCACCCGACCCGCGAGGATGAGTCGCACCGGCGGGGGCGTGGAGGGGGTCACACGACGCTGCCGCGGTCTGCGTCCGGGGTCCGAGCGGGCGCATCCGCGTGAGCGGATGTCCGAGGCGTGCTGCGACGTCGCAGGTATGCTCGCATACATGAAGCGCACGACGGTGAAGCTGCCCGATGAGCTCGACGCCCGACTCCGGCATGAGGCCGCCCGCCGCGGCGTGTCCATCTCCGAGATCACCCGAGAGGCGATCGAGCGGCATCTGGGAGGTGGCAGGAAGCTCATGGCGGCGAAGGCGGGACGGAGCGGTCGCTCGGACACGGCGAGACGGATCGAGGAGATCATCCGTCGGGAGGCCCGCCGATCGCGCTGATCGTCGACTCCGGCCCGCTCTACGCGTACGTCGACGAGGACGATCGGGATCATGTGCCTCCGGCTCCTCGAGGAGCACCCGGGACCGCTCATCGTGCCCCAGCTCGTCGTGGCGGAGGTCGCCTAGGGGTGGCCGCTCTCGTGGAGGCGCGGCTCGGCGTGGAGGCGGAGATCCGGTTCCTCGGGGATCTCGCGGCGGGGAACCTGATCGTCGAGCCGGTGCGTGCCGCGGACTGGATCCGGATCGCGGAGCTGGTGGGCCGGTACCGGGATCTCCCTCTCGGGACCGTGGATGCATCGGTCGTGACCCTCGCGGAGCGCCTGCGGATCGTCGAGGTCGCGACGCTCGACCGACGGCACTTCGGCGTCGTGCGCCCGTCCCACGCGCCGGCGTTCCGGATGCTGCCGTGATGCGCGAGCCCCCGGGGCGATCGGTCGGCGACTCGGGCGGGCAGCAGGCCGGTGCGGGACCTTGCCACATGTGACCCGCATGGAGCATGTCGTACGCATGTCGAAGATGATCCAGGTGCGGAGCGTCCCGGACCGGCTCCACCGGGAACTCGTGCGGAGAGCGAAGGCGCGGAAGCTGACCCTCACCGACTACATCCAGGAGATCCTGGAGCGCGAGGTGGCGCGGCCGCCGGCCGAGGAGGTCTTCGAGCGGATCGCCCGGCGGCCCCCGGTCCGGCT
>ML214221.1:7699-9848 GCA_004366195.1 Actinomycetota bacterium | reverse complement strand
CCGGGAGCGAGCGCGGCGGGAGGCCGTCTGCGCGGCCTCGTCGCGGACGCCTCGGCCCTCCTCGAGTACCTGCTCCGGACGGAGGTCGCGCGGCCGGTGGAGACGGTCCTCCGCGCCGAAGCGGAGATCCACGTGCCCTCGCTGTGCGACGTCGAGGTCGCTACTGCTGCTGCCGCGGGTCCTCGAGCTCCGCGACAGCTTCTCCGCGCACGACGCGACGTACGTCGCCCTCGCGGAAGACCTCGGCGCGGCGCTCGTGACGGCCGATGAGCGCCTGCGACGAGCGGCGCGGACCTACGCACGTCTGCGCGTCCTCCCCTGAGCGGGCCGGTTCGCTCGCCCCGTCAGCGAGCGTCCGTGAGCATGGTCAGGCGGTCGCCGCCGGCGATCACGATCCGGCCGGTCCCGAGCTCCTCGCCCTCCAGGGTCGCGCCGGGGCCCGATGGGCGGATGCGGAGCCCGGTGAGCCCGCTCGCGACCTCGACGTGGATGAGGCCGGGCTCGGGGTACCGCTCGGGGCGCAGGCCCCCGTAGTAGAAGGCGAGGATCTCGCCGGCCGAGAGCCCGCGCCGCGCCTTGCCGCAGGCGCCCCACTGCACCATCCCGACCCCGTGCCCCCACCCGCGACCGGTCACGGTGACGGCGTTCGGCCCGCTCGAGACCGAGAGCCACCGCGAGGGGATGGTGGTCGGCAGGCCGTCCGGCGGGTAGCGGCCCGGGCGCAGGCAGTGGGCCCAGGCGTTCACCACCGTCCGGAAGGTCGCGAGATCGATCCTGCGGGCCTCGCCCCCGCCCGAGACCACGAGCGAGCCGCCCTCAGGGCGCACGTGCGAGATCGGGCGCCCGCTCGGCCACTCGCCGCCGGCGGCGAGGAACCGCGCGAGGTCCGCGTAGGGCAGCCGCACCCGCCAGTGGGACAGGGGCGAGGCCCCGTCGTCGCGCTCGACCACCGGTCGCAGGTACGGGAGCGGCGAGCTCCCGAAGACCTCCTCGTTCCCATAGGTCCGTCCGTTGGAGGTGGAGAAGTAGACGGTCTCGGCGGGGCGCCCCCGGTACAGGAGCACGAGCCCCTCGGTGCGGTGCACCGCGCGGTACCAGCGCCGGATCTCCGGCGTGGGCTCGAGCGGGATCCCCCGGTAGACCTGGCACGCGGTCGTCGCGCAGATCGGGGTCCCGAGGGGCTCGCCCTCCTCGCCCTCCCACCCGGTGGTGGCGAGCGCGTACGACCGCGCCGCGATGGCCTGGGCCTCGAGGGCCGCCATGGGCCAGGACGGCGGGACCTCGGCGATGCCCTCGAGGTACTCGCGGAAGGGGATCGTCAGGGTGAGCGAGAGGGTCCCGTCCTCCGCGCGCTCCACCCGGAGCGTGCCGGGGTAGCGGGCGCGGAGCCTCGGCTGCTCGGGCCGGACGCAGTCCGAGCGCACGGGCGGGTACTCGCCGACCACGAGGAAGGAGCCGTCGGGCGGCGCCTCGAGCCGCAGCGCGTCGCCGTCGACCCGGCCGGGCGAGGGCGAACCCTCGTCCTCCGCCGGGGGGCTCGGCGAGGTCGGCGTGAACGACCCATGCCCATCGCTGGGTGACGGCCGCGGCGGCGAGGAGCCCCCGCTGCAGGCCACGGCGAGCAGGAGGAGCACCACCACGAGCAATCGCAGGGGCACGCTGCCCGGTCGGCCCTGCATGGCCACCGCCCCAGGATAGCCCCGGGACCCGGAACGTCTGGTCCGTTCGGAGGCTGCCGAGGTCACGCCCCCGCCGTGACGGGCTCCCGCCGCGTCACCGCGCCGGGAGGGTCCGCTCAGGCGGGGCGACCCGCAGACCCTTGATCGGCTGGAAGTCCCGGAGGTTCCGGGTGACGAGCGTGAGCCGGTGCTCGAGGGCGGTCGCCGCGATCAGGGCATCGGGGGTGCGGACCCCGGGCTCCCGGCGGATCCGACCCGCGCGCTCGGCGACGGCCCGGTCCACCGGGAACTCCCGGAACGGGGCGAGGAGCAGGCCGAGGAGCTCCTCGTCCGCGCCGCGCCCGGCGAACAGCTCGCACCGGGTGACCACGGAGTAGCAGAGGCGGTGCCGGCCCGGGTTCAGGCGCCGCGCGCCGCGGAGGTGGTCGACGAAGACGTCGGTGTCGAGGAGGAGCTCAGCCACGGTCCCA
>ML214221.1:7092-7609 GCA_004366195.1 Actinomycetota bacterium | reverse complement strand
CGAGCGCTGGAGCGCTGCCGAAGGTGGCCTCGAGCGCGAGCGCCGCATCCGGTCCCGACGTCTCGAGGTAGCGGTCGACGGCCTCCCGGATCAGTTGGGCGAGCGTCGCTCCCCGCCGTCGGGCGAGCTCGTCGAGCCGGCGCCGCTGCTCGGCGGTGAGGTAGATCTGGGTCCTGGTGGCCGACATCTCCAGCGCAGTATACAGCAACTCTCAGATCCGGGTGAGGAGCGAGGTTCAGTGACGCCTGCGTCTTCTCGACGCGCACGACGGTCCCGACCCCCGTGCCGTTCGGCTCCACCCGCTCGATCACGATCGGGGGGCGTCGCTCACGTTGTGGAGGTAGAGCCCGAGCCAACCGATGTGCCGCGCGGGCGCCAGGGGAGGCATCCCGTAGAGCGTGCCGTACATGGGTCGAGAGCGGCGCCCGTCGGTACCCCGCCCCGCTGACAGGCCGTGCCGAGCCGCAAGGAGGACCGCGAAGCCGACGCCGAGGCGCGTCGTCGATCTCACCTCCAC
>ML214221.1:0-7082 GCA_004366195.1 Actinomycetota bacterium | reverse complement strand
GGCGCGTGTGTACCGGTTCGGCATGAAGATGTGCCGCGATCCGGAGGACGCCAAGGATGTCCTTCAGGACACGCTGCTCGCGATGGCGCGAAGCGTTCGCGACTTCCGAGGCGCGTCGTCCATCTCACCTCCACGGGAGATCGTCGAAGCGAACGGCCTCGCCTCTTCGCGAGAGCTCATACGCAGCCCGCGCATCGATCCGCGAGAGCTCGACCACCGACCGCGTGCCGCATGTTGGGCACTCCCACGGTGGGATCTCGTTGGCTCGGCGGAGCTCGCGGTTCTCCCGCTCCAGCTCCTTCAGCCGAGCTCACTCCTCGGTCGTGAGTCCTGGCCTGGTTCCGGCATCGATCTCCGCCTGGCGGACCCAGGTGCGGAGGGTCTCCGCTCCGATGTCGAGCTGGCGGGCGATGCGGCCCACGACCCCGTGGCGCTCGCCGTCTCGCTCGATCGTCTCGAGCACCAGCCTGACCGCCCGCTCACGGATCTCGGGCGCGTACCGCTTGCTGGACGGGTGCCTGGACTGCTCCATGACTCCAACCTTTCCAAGGTCGGGAGTCTCCGGCAAACCCGGGGCGATTCAACCGTCGCCGCAGTCCTCGCGGAGGGGGGTTCGGACCTCGGTCCCCGCCCGGGCCGGACCCGTGCTCCCCAGAACACCTCGACCTACGCCGTGGCCTGTGTGCTCGCCGGTGGGGTCGCTTCCTCGATGACGATCGGGATCGCCACGGGGAGCGGGCTCGCGGTCCCGTACGCCGCGAGGTCCATCGGCTCCTCGGCGATCCCCCAGGCGACGACCTGCAGGCTCGTCCGGTCCATCACGAACCAGAGGCAGGGACCCTTCGGGATGGCCTCGCCCTCCGGGACCTTGGCGAGATGCCCCTCGAACTCCCCCGCCATCGCCACCAGGAAGACCTCGGCGTCGGGGGCGACCGGGGAGGCGGGGGTCGGCTGGAGGCGCCCGCGCTCCTCGAGCTCGCGCGGGGTCGTCACGACGACCTCGACGCGCGTCGGCTCGTCCTCGCCGTCGAAGAACGGGAGGACCTCGGCCTGATCCACGAGCGCGGCCTCTTCGGCGGCGGAGAGGACCTGCGCGCTCGTCGGGGTCTCCGCCGCGGCCGATCCCTCGCCACCGACGCGCCCGCACCCAGCTCCCAGCACGGCGACGAACAGCAGGACCAGCCGGGCCCCGCCGAGGACCGCCCGTGGGTGGCGCACCACGATCCGCCACCCGCGTTCAGCATTGAGCGGCATGAAGCTTGATTCGGACACTCTCATTCCGGGTGATCCAATCCATGTTGAACAGTCCTGCCGTGTTCTGGAGCGTGGGGCGACCTGATTCTCTCTCCCTTTCCTGTTGTCAAGTCGAGCACCTGGGGGTGCGCGAGGGCGCACCTCAGTGGGTGCCGGCGGAGGCGGCGTCCGGCACCATGCGGTCCCGGGCGAACCGGTCCGGGGAGAAGGGCGCGAGGAGCGGGTGCGTGCGCCCGGTGGCGATCTCCTCGGCCAGGCCGAGGCCGAAGATCGGCGCGCCTTTGAAGCCCCAGGTGCCCATCCCGGCGGCGAGGGTGAAGCCCTCGACCTCGGTCCGCCCGAGGATGGGGGAGGAGTCCGGCGTCATGTCGCAGAGCCCCGCCCACTGGCGCATGGCCCGGGCCGTGGCGGCGATGGGCAGGATCATGATGACGCGCTTGGCGGCCTCGGCGAGGAAGTCGAAGGTGGAGCGCTGGGAGTAGGTGGTGTAGGGGAGGATCTCGGCCCCGACGAGGAGCTCGCCCCTCGCCGTCTGCGAGACGTACACGTACAGGTCCATGGAGGAGACGAGCCCGTCGATCACGTGCTTCACCGGCTCGGTCACGAAGGCCTGGAGCGGGTGGGTGGAGATCGGGAGCTTGAGGCCGGCCATGCGCGCGACGACGCTGCTCCACCCCGCGACGGCGGAGACGACCTCGCCGGCCGCAACCGGCCCGGCCGAGGTCAGCACGCCGCGGCACCGTCCGCCCGCGACGTCGAGGCCGACCACCTCGACCCCCTCGTGGATGTGCACGCCGAGGCGCGTCGCGGCCGTGGCGTAGGCCCACACCACCGAGTCGTGCCGGGCGAAGGAGCCCGGCGGGTGGTACGAGGCGCCGAGCACGGGGAGCTCGCCCCCGCCGGTGAGGTCCACGTGGGGGCAGCGCTCCAGCACCTCGTCGGGGGTGAGGATCTCCATCGGCACGCCGTAGGCGGCGTCGAGGAGCGCCTTGTCCCGCTCGACCTCGAGGGCGTCGCGGGTGTGGACGAGGTCGAGCTCGCCCTGGGTCGAGAACTGGATGTTGAAGTCGAGCTCCTGGCTGAGGGTGCGCCAGAGCTCCAGGCTCGCCTTGTAGAGCGGCACGGTCTCGGGGGTGTTGTAGTTGGCCCGCACGACCTGGGTGTTGCGGCCGGAGGCGCCGGCGCCGAGGTAGGCGCGCTCGAGCACGGCCACGCGGCGGATGCCGTGGCGGGCGGCGAGGTTGTAGGCGATCGAGAGGCCGACCACGCCTCCGCCGATCACGACGACGTCGTAGCGGGGCTCGAGGGGTACCCGTCGCAGGAACTCCCGGCGCCGGAGGAGCCCGCTCACGGCGCCTTCACCTCGAACGCGCGGGGCTCGGGGCGCTCGCGGACGTCGAGGGCGAGGGCGAGGACGCGCTCGCGGACGTGCTCGGCCCAGGAGGCGGGCACGAGCAGGAGCAAGCGCTCGGGCTCGACGAGGATCTTGGCGGGGACGCGGGCGACGTCGCCCTGGATGAACCCGGCCTCCGGGAGCTCCAGGACCGAGAGGCGGGCGAAGGCCTCCCGCGCGTCCGGACCGGCGAGGGTGAGGGCGGTCCAGCCGTCGGTCACCTCGATCGCCAGGGCGTCGTCGTCCAGGGCCGTGAGGGACTCGGCCGCGGCGGCGAGGACCCGCTCGGCGGCGTCGGGCGGCGCGAGGAGCAGGAGCTCGTCGGGGGCCGTCCGGAACGCCGTCGCGCCCTCTGGCGTCGGGAGTGCGTCCAGCGCCTTGGGGGCCGCCAGGCAGGCCACCACGGCGAGCTCGGTGGACGAGAGCTCAAGCACGGACCCTCGCCCCCTCCGGGTCGTAGAACGGCGTGGGGACGACGGTCGCGAGGGCCCCGCCGGCCCGCAGGCGCTCGGGGAAGGCGCCGTCCACGGCGCGGAGCCACCCGAGCCCGATCGGGTAGCCGAGGGTGGGCGAGACCGCGCAGGAGGTCACCCGGCCGACCACGCGCCCGTCCAGGGTGAGCGGCATGCCTCGCTGGGGTGGGGCGTCGAAGCGCAGGCCGACGAGCCGGCGCTCGAGGGGGAGCTCGGCCATGCGCGCGAGCGCCACCTTGCCGACGAAGGCGGGTTTGTCCATCGCGACGGCCCACGACAGGCCGAGCTTGCCGGGGTGGTCGTCGGGGAGCGTGTCCTGGCCGAGGTAGACGTGGCCCTTCTCCAGGCGGAGCACGTCGAGGGCCTCGAGGCCGTGGGGGTGGATCCCGAGGTCTCGCCCGGCGGCCATCAGCGCGTCCCAGAGCTCGGGACCGCGCGAGCGCGGGGGGTGCAGCTCGAAGGAGAGCTCGCCGACGAAGCCCGAGCGGATCGCGTGGCAGGGGACGCCGGCGACCGTGATCCGCGCGTGGCCGGGGTAGGGGATCGCGTCGGGGCCGAGGGGGTCGTCGGTCAGGCGCTGGAGCAGCTCGCGGGCCAGGGGCCCGGCCACGTTGATCGCGCCGAGCTCGGCGGTGCGGTTCAGCAGGTGGACGTGGAGGCCGAGGCGGTCGATCCAGTTCCGGAGCCAGGCCTCCATCCGCTCGGCGCCGCCGGAGGTCGAGGTGATGACGTACGAGCCGTCGGGCATCGCGCAGAGGAGCCCGTCGTCCATCACGTAGCCCGCCTCGTCCAGGGCGAGGAGGTAGCGCGAGCGCCCCGGCGCGAGGCGCTCGACGTCGCAGGGGAAGACCCGGTCGACGAGGGCGCGGGCGTCGCGCCCGGCGACGAGGAACTTCCCGAGGGTCCCGACGTCCATGAGGCTCACGCGCTCGCGCACGGCCCGGTGGTCCTCGCGCCAGTCGGGGGCGTAGCGCGAGGGCCGAAGCCACGAGCCGGAGCGCTCCATGGCGGCGCCGGCCGCCAGGTGCCGCTCGTGGAGCGAGGTGCGCTTGGCGCCGGTCTCGTGGACCCCGGCGGCGAGGACCTCGAGGGGCACCGGACGGGCCGGGGGCCGGGCCGTCGTGCGGGCCGGACGGAGGGTCGGCGCCTCGCCGACCGCGGCGCGGGCCGCCACGAAGGAGGCGAGGATCCGCCCGCACATCGCGCCCTGGCAGGGGCCCATGGTGGCGGTGGTGTAGCGCTTGAGGATCTCGGCCGAGCGCCAGCCCTCGGCCCACGCGTCGCGGAGGTCCCGCAGGCTCACGTCCTCGCAGAGGCACACGATCCCGTCGCGGCCGAGCTTGATGCTTTCGGGGGGCCGCGGCTCGACCGGCTCGCCGCGGCCCGCGGCTCGGCCGGTCTCCTCGGCCTCGGCGAGGGAGCACCCCGGCCGTGCCAGGTCGCCCGCGGCGAGGACCGGCTCGGCCTCGGCCATCCGGAGCAGCGCGTCCCGGGGCGCGAGGCCGAGGGAGAGCACGAGCGCGTCGCAGGCGATCTCCTCGCGGAGGCCGCCGGAGGCCACGGTGATGGCCCGCACGCCGCGGCGCCCGTGGGCCGCGACGACGTGGCCGTCGGGCAGGGCGCGGACCTCCGGCGGGATCCGCTCGGCGAGCTCGAGGGGCGCGAGCACGGCCGCGATCTCCACCCCCGCCGTCCGGAGCACCTCGAGGTGGGCGAGGCCCTCCTCGGTGGCGAGCGCGACGACCGCGCGCTCGGCGGGGCGGACGCGGTGGACGCCCGCCATCCGTGCGGCGCCGCGGCCGAGCCAGACCCCGGGCAGGTCGTTCCCGGGGAACACCCCGTGGGTCTCGACGGCGCCGGTCGCGAGCACGATCCGCCGGGGGTGCACGCGCACCAGCCCGCCCTCGGCGGCGAGGGGCACCAGGGGGCCCTCGTACACGCCGACGGCGACGTGGCGCTCGAGCAGCTCGATCCGCTCGGATCGCCGGGCCTCCTCCCCCAGGGCCTCGAGCCGCTCGCGGATCGGGCCCGGCGCGACCTTCTCGCCGAGGCGTCCCTCGTCGCAGACGAGCACGCGCTCGCCCCGCTCGGCCGCCGCGAGCGCCGCGGCCAGGCCGGCCACGCCGCCCCCCACCACGAGGACGTCGGTGTGGACGTTCCGCGCGTCGAGGCGCCGGGGCGCACGGTCGGCGGGGAGGGTGCCGATGCCGGTGGCGCGGCGGATCGCGCGCTCGGCGAGGGGCCAAGCGAGGCGGGGGCGGATGAAGGTCTTCGAGTAGAAGCCGACCGGCATGAGCGGGTGGGCGAGCTCGGTCGCCGCGAGCATGTCGGTCTCGGCCGAGGGCCAGCCCGTCTCGCGCTCGACCCGCATGCCGTCGCGGGCCTCGGTCGTGCAGGCGCGGACGCCGGGGACGCCGTCCACCGTGACCAGGCAGTTGGGGCAGTCGCCGGTGAGGCAGTAGAGGCCCCGGCGACGGTGGAGCTTCAGCGAGCGGTTGAAGGTCCGCACGCCCGCCCGGTGGAGCGCCGAGGCGATCGTGTCGCCCTCGCGGATGGGGATCCGGCGGCCCTCGAGCTCAAGCATCGAGCACCTCGTTGCGCGCGATGTCGCGGGTGAGGGTCAGCCAGCGGCGGCAGCCGAGGGCGTGGAACCAGCGCTCGCGCTGGGGGCCGGGGAGGTTCTCGCGCAGGTACACGCGCTCGAAGTCGGCCTGCGGGTCGGGGGCCTCGAGCTCGCGGAGCTCGCCGCCGAAGGTGAACTCGGTGTACTCGCGGGGCCCGCAGTGCGGGCAGGGGATCATCAGGCCCACGGCGACTCCTCCGGGGGTCACGGTAGCGGGAGCCCGGGGCGGCTTCCACGCGCGGACGTGACCCCCGGTCGGCGATCAGTGCCGGTGCTCGTGCCCCGGCGTCCGGCCCAGGGCCTCGAGGAGCCCCCGCGCCTCGCCGGCGTCCAGGCGCTCGAGCAGCGGGACGTAGACGTCCTCCTCCTTCCCGAAGTGGACGCGCACCAACGCGGCCAGGCGGTCGAGGGTCCGCTGGAGCGCGCGGCGCGGCGCGGGCTCGCGGGCGGCGAGCTCGGCGAGCTCCTCGATGAGCGCGCCGATCGCGCGGTGATCCTCCGACATCGTGCGGGTCGCGCCGCCGACGGCCCGGAGCACCCGCTCCACCGCGGGGTACAGCGCGGCGTCTTCGGCGCCGGCGTGCGGGAGCAGGACGCTCCGCAGGAAGTCGAGGACCCTTGCGAGCCGGTTCCGCAGCTCGTCCTCGGGGAGCTCCGTGACCGCGTCGGCGAGCGCGTCGAGGTGGTCGAGGTGCGGGAGCAGCTCGCGGTGCTCGGCCCGGATCGTCTCCGCCGGATCGCGCTCCGGCCGCTCCGGCTCCGGCCAGGGGCGGTGGACGACCCCGGCGTGGGCCTCCTCCGCCGGGGGCGGCGCGACGACGTGGAGCAGCACCGCGCGGCCTCCTGCCGCCCGCATCCCCCGCGTCTCGCCGGCCGGGATCACCGCGACGTCGCCGGGCCGCATCCGGCGCGGGGCGTCGCCGACCCACACGTCCGCCTGGCCCTGGAGGACCGAGATCACCACGTCGACCTTCGGGTCGTGGAGATCCACGGCTTGCTCGGGCTCGAGCGCCGCGAGCACCACCTTCATCGCCGCCGACTCGAAGAGCACGCGCGGGCGGAACCGCTCCGCGTCGAAGCTCGCGAGCTCGAGCGCCGTCCCGGCGATCGCCATCTCCCTCGCCTCCTTCACGTTCCGACGATGTGTGTGGTTTATACCACAGATGTGGTGTAAACTGGCACCGTGAACGACGTTCGACGGACGGCGGCGGGATCGGAGGAGCTGCGCCGGCGCGCCCTGGCCGGCTCGAGCCGGCCGAGGATCCTGCGCGCCCTGCGCGACGCCGGCCCGCTCGACGTCGATCAGCTCGCCGAGCGCGTGGGGCTGCACCGCAACACC
>SIRV01000369.1 GCA_004366195.1 Actinomycetota bacterium | reverse complement strand
ATTGACGTCGAAGTAGTACTCGGTTCCTGGCGTCAGACCCGTGAACAGGACGCGATGCGGAACGTTATCGAGCTCTCGGTAACAACTCCCTGACGGTACCGAGCCGCAGACGTTCCCGTCCGTCCAGTCGTTCTTCGGAGCGGGACGCCATCCTTCGAGGTCGATCGAGGCGCCGGGGGCGGGCACGGCCGCTGCGACCAGCGCTCCGGTCGCCACGGAAGACTTACCTCCACCGGCGCCCTTCGCGCGGCTGCTCTCGGTCGCGCCGCCATCGCCGCCGCGATCGGTCCAGCCGCCGGCGCTCGCGCCGACCATGCCGAACTGACCGAGGGCGAGGAGGAGCGACATGATGAGCCCGACGAGGACGCCGATCCGGTTCGTTCGGTGGTGAGCTCGCATCCGTGATACCTCCCTTGGGCGTTTCCGTGTCGGTCATCCGACCGACACCACACCCCTCGGTCGTCCAGGCTACGCTGCCCCGGCTGGCTACTCCATCCGCCGAACGGCCGTTCGCTGAGTGAGACCTTCGGCGTAGCCCAGCCCGGCAACCCCGACTATACGGGTGGGGGACCGGTTGGCGCAACGCGGATGCGGCAGAACTTCACATAACTTCCGTTATGGGCGGCCACTCGGCGACCCCCTGTGAACTCGCGACATGAGCGATCCCTCACGGGTACGCGCCCCGGTTCCCACACGGTCGGGTCAGCGTGAGGCGGGGCGCTCTCAGCCAGCCAGCGGTCGCGTCCCGAGGCGCGATCGCAGGCCCCAGACCCCGACCAGGTACAGCGCCTCGAGGACGATCCGGCGCGAGATCTTGGAGCGGCCGTGCTCGCGCTCGCGGAACGTGATCGGTGTTTCGGCTATACGGAACCCGTGGCGCCAGGCTCGCTCGGCGAGCTCGACCTGGAAGGCGTAGCCGTCGGAACGCAGGGGACGGCGAAGGATCTCCTGGAGCGTGGCGCGTCGGAAGGCGCGGAAGCCGCTGGTGGCATCGTGGACGGGGAGCCCGAGCAGGAGACGGACGTACAGGTTCCCGGCGCGCGACAGAGCGAGCCGCCCGCGGCTCCAGTTGGTGACCCCGCCCCCGGGGACGTAGCGGCTGCCGATCACGAGGTCGGCATCTCGGGCCGCCTCGAGCAGCCTCGGCAGCTCCTCGGGACGGTGGGACAGGTCGGCGTCCATCTCCACCACGAGGTCGTAGCCCTCGCGGAGGGCGATGTCGAACCCGGTCAGGTACGCGCTCGCCAGTCCGGCCTTGCGCGGGCGCTCCAGGAGTCGGACCCGGGGCTGGCGCTCCGCGCGAGCCCGCACCACCTCGGCCGTGCCGTCCGGCGAGCCGTCGTCGACGACGAGTACGTCCGGATGCTGCGGAAGCGCGAGGAGCGCGTCGAGGAGCGGCCCGATCGTCTCCCGTTCCTCGTAGGTGGGGAGCACCACCAGGACCCGCGGCCGCTCCGGGAGCGGCTCGGAGGGCCGGCGCGGGGAACAGGCGGTCCTCGGCAGCGCGAAGGCGAGGAGCGCGAGGCCCCCCGAGACCCAGACCGCCCAGTCCCCGAGGCGCACGTACGGCGTGCTGCCGGACGCGGCCCGGATGCGGGCGCGGACGATCGCCGGCTCGAACAGCCCGGCGCCCGTCACGACCGCGCCGTCGGGGGCGACGACGGCCGAGATGCCGGAGACGGCAGCATGGACCACCCACCGACCGGTCTCCACGGCCCGCAGGCGGCTCATCACGAGGTGCTGCCGGGAGGCCGCCGTCATCCCGTACGAGGCGTTGTTCGTCGTGAGCACGCGGCGCGCGGCGCCCTGGCGGACCATGGCCCGAGGGATCTCGGGGAAGGTGTTCTCGTAGCAGATCGGCGCGCCGAAGGGCGGGAGCCCCGGGACCCGCAGCGGCGCGGTCCGCTCCCCCGGCACCCGGTCCACCGGGATCTGCCGGATGGCGCTCAGCCAGTGGAGCCGTGAGCGCCACGGCACGTACTCGCCGAAGGGGACGAGCTTCACCTTGTCGTAGCGGCCGAGGTACCGCCCCGCGCCGTCGTACAGGAGGGCGCTCGTGTGCTGGCTCCCGTCGGGGTCGTCGACGACGGCGCCGATCAGCGTCGGGGCGCCCACGGCGGCCACCGCCTCACGCACCGAGGCCATCGTGGCGGGATCCGCCACGGCCCCGGGATCGAGCGCGCCCTCGCCCCACACCGCGAGGTCCGGCGGATCGGCGGCGAGCTGGCGGTGCAGCGCGATGTTCATCGCGGCGACGGCGCGGTCCTCCTCCGCCGGCGGCAGGCCCCGGGCGCGGCGCACGTCCACCTGAACGGCGGCCACCTCGACGGCCCGCCCCGCGGGCCGCGCGAGCGGGATCAGCGCCGGGCCGAAGGCGAGGACCGCGGCGAGCACCAGGAGCCCGACCGTCCGCATCACGTCCCGCCGCGGGTGTTCCAGGGCGACGGTCACCAGGCCGGCGACCGCCATCACGACGAACGAGATCGCCCACACCCCGCCCACCGAGGCCAGGCGCAGCAGCGGCGGGTTGCCGGTCTGGGTGCTGCCCAGCTGGCCCCAGGCGAACCCGCCGAGCGGCCAGTGCCCTCGCACGAACTCCAGCACCGTCCACACGCCGGCGACCCCGAAGGAGGAGACCACCGGGTGCGCCCGCCTCCACACCACGGGGACGAGCGCCCCGAAGGCCGCCACGAACAGGGCTGAGGCCAGCACGAGCGCCCCGAAGGCGAGCTCGCCGAACAGGAGGATCCAGTACAGGATCAGGCCGAAGGCGGCCAGCCCGAAGGCCAGCCCGAGCGCGAACCCGCGCCTGGGTCGCGCCGAGCGCGTCAAGGCGAGCAGCGGCACGGGGGCGAGGAACGCCACCCAGCCCACGTCGACCGGTGGGAGCGAGAGCGAGAGCGCGGCCCCGGCGGCGGCGCACAGGACGAGCTCGGCACCGAGGCCGAGCCGACGGATCAGGCGCAGTCCCGGCAGAGCATCTTCGCCTTGTCCTTCAGCTGGCTCCGATGCTTCACCAGGTGGCACTTGCTGCATGTGAACTCGTTGGACCGGGGCGGCTCGACCTTGACCGCCAGCGAGTCGTCGGTGATCTCCTCCGGCGAGAGGGCGAGCAGCGTCTCCTCCACGTCCGGCTCGGCCTCCCAAGCCTCCTGACGGACGAGGAGCTCCTGGATCGACTCGACCTCCTCGGTCTCAGGGGGCTCGGCGGCGACCGCCGGCTCCTCCTCGAGGCCGGCCTCGTCGATCTCCTCCTCGAGCTCGTCGTCGAGCGTCTCGTCGATGTCTTCCACGGTCTTCCCCTCGTTGGAGCGCCGGCGCATTCTACAGTCGGTGATGGAGACCGCAACCCCCTCGGACGGGGGATATCGCGACCGGTCGTCGAGGGTACGGCCGGACGGCCGCTCGGAGGGGCAGAACAGAGGACCCAAGAGACCTTTGGGGCCGCAGCGCCGGGGCGCCGCGTTCTCTACTCAGCCTCTTGGGTCCTCCTGGCGCCGCCGCCGGAGCGGCCGCGCACCCCCACGGTACGACCGTCGGAGACGGGTGTCAAACGAGCAGGTCCCGGCGCTCGGACTCAGGAGGCGAACACCTCGCGGCCGAGCGAGACGGTGAGGAGCGGGCGCAGCCCATCGAGCGGCACCTCCGGGTCGAGGGGGTCGGCCGGGTAGACCACGAGGTCGGCGTGGGCGCCGGGCTCGAGCGAACCCTTCTTCCCCTCCTGCTGCGCCAAGCGAGCCCCCCCGATCGTGTGGACCCGGACGGCCTCCTCGCGGAGCAGGCGCTGGGCGGGATCGTGGTGCCGCTCGAGGGCCGCGAGGGCCGCCATGGGGTCGATCGTCACGATCGGCGAGTCGGAGCCGGCGCCCATCTCCATCCCTCGGGCCAGGATGCTGCGGAAGGGGTTCATCCCCCGGGCGCGCTCGGCTCCCAAGGCCTGCTCGTAGAGCCCGCCCGGGCCGCCCCAGGTCGCGTCGAACGAGGGCTGGACCGAGAGGGCGAGCCCCATCATCGCCGCCCGCTCGAGCAGGCCTGGGTCCAGCATCTCGGCGTGCTCGATCCGGTGACGACGAGCGCGGAAGTGCCGCCGTCCCCGCGAGTCGAGCGCCCGGTACACGCCTTCCCAGGCGTCGATCACCGCGGCGATGGCGGCGTCCCCGATGGCGTGGACCCCCACCTGCAGACCGGCGTGGTGTCCGTCGCGCAGGAAGGCCGCCAGTTCCTCCCCCGCCAGGAACGCCGTCCCCCGGTGCCCGGCATCGCGGTAGGGCTCCCGGAGCCAGGCCGTCCGGGCCCCGATGGAGCCATCCACCGGAAGATCGCCCCCCACGCGCGGCATCCCGAGGGCCATGGCCAGGCTGACGTCGGTCGTCACCGGGTACACGACGACGTCCACCGGGAGCCGCTCGCGCTGCGCGAGGAGGACCTCGAGGTCGCGCACCCCCCGCTGGTCGATCATCGACATCTCGTGGACGCACGTCACCCCATGGGAGGCCGCCAGGGCCGCCGCGGAGAGCTGCAGCTCCTCGAGG
>SIRV01000368.1 GCA_004366195.1 Actinomycetota bacterium | reverse complement strand
GGCGAGTACGAGAAGGGGTTCACCAGCATCATCCGCCGCGAGCCCCTGGGGGTCACGGTCGGCATCTGCCCCTGGAACTACCCGCTGATGATGGCCATCTGGAAGATCGGGCCGGCCCTCGCGGCGGGGAACACCTCGGTGCTGAAGCCGGCTCAGATCACGCCGCGGACGACGCTCCGCCTGGCCGAGCTCTCGCAGGACATCCTGCCCCCCGGTGTGCTGAACGTGGTCACCGGGCGGGGCTCCGAGGTCGGGGACGAGCTCGTGAAGCACAACCTCGTCCGCCTGGTCTCGGTCACCGGCGACACGAAGACCGGCAAGATCATCGCCGCCAACGCCGGGGCCTCGAACGTGAAGCGCGTGCACCTCGAGCTCGGGGGCAAGGCGCCGGTGGTGGTCTTCGACGACGCCGACCTCGACAAGCTGGTCGAGACCCTGCGGTTCGCGGGCTACACGAACTCCGGCCAGGACTGCACGGCGTCCTGCCGGGTCATCGCCGCGCCCGGCATCTACGACGACCTGCTCTCGGCGCTCGTGCCGGCCGTGGAGTCCATCAAGGTCGGCGACATCATGGATGAGTCCGTCGAGATGGGCCCGCTGGTCTCGGAGTCCCAGCGGGAGACGGTGGCCGGCTTCGTCGAGCGGGCCCAGGAGCAGGGGGCCAAGGTCCTGACCGGCGGCGAGCGCCTGGACCGGCCCGGCTTCTACTACAAGCCGACCGTTGTCACCGACGTCGACCAGCGCTCCGAGATCGTCCAGCAGGAGGTCTTCGGGCCGGTCGTCTCGGTCCAGCGGTTCTCCGACGAGGAGCAGGCGATCCAGTGGGCGAACGACGTCGTCTACGGCCTGTCGAGCTCGGTGTGGACCCGCGACGCGAAGCGCGCGATGCGCGTCGCCCGCCGGCTGCAGTTCGGCGCGGTGTGGGTGAACACCCACTTCATGATCACCGCCGAGATGCCGCACGGCGGCTACAAGGAGAGCGGGTACGGCAAGGACATGTCCATGTACTCGCTGGAGGACTACACGCAGATCAAGCACGTCATGTGGGCGCTCGACTGAGCGACCCGAGGAGAGGGTTCCGGCGGTGGCCCGGCCCGCTGCGTCGGGCCCGGGCCACCGCCGTCGGAAGGGTGATGATCGGATGACGACGAAGCCGTTCTACGTGAACGGGGAGTGGCGGACCGGCGCGGGAACCCTCGAGGTCCGGAGCCCCTACGACGACAGCGTCGTCGCGGAGGTCGGGGTGCCCACCGACGCCGACGTCGAGGAAGCCATGGCGACGGCGGCGACGACGTTCGAGGAGTCGCGACGGCTGTCGGTGGCGGCCCGCTCCGCCGCCCTGGACCACATCTGGCAGCGGCTCGCGGAGACCGCGGAGGACAACGCCGAGCTCATCGCGCGCGAGGGCGGCAAGCCCCTGAAGTGGGCCCGGGTCGAGGCGGCTCGGGCGGTGAGCACGTTCCGCTGGGCCTCGGAGGTGCTGCGCCACGGCGACGACGAGCTCATGCGCCTGGACACCGAGGCGGCGTTCGGGTCCCGGATCGGGCTGATCCGGCGGTTCCCCGTGGGACCGGTCCTCGGCATCACGCCGTTCAACTTCCCGCTGAACCTCGTCGCCCACAAGGTGGCGCCGGCCCTCGCCGTGGGGGCGCCGATCGTCGTGAAGCCGGCCTCCTACACGCCCCTCGGGGCGCTGCGCCTGGCCGAGCTGTTCGCCGAGACCGACCTGCCCAAGGGCATGTACCAGGTCCTGCCCGTGCGTTCGAGCGTCGCCGACCGGATGGCGCGGGACCCGCGGTTCCGGAAGATCTCGTTCACCGGCTCGGCCGACGTCGGCTGGTACCTGAAGGGGCTCGACCCCAAGAAGCGGGTGACCCTGGAGCTCGGCGGCAACGCCGGGGTCATCGTGCACTCCGACGCCGACCTCGACCTCGCGGCGCAGCGGATCGCCTTCGGCGGCTACTACCAGGCGGGGCAGTCCTGCATCAGCGTGCAGCGGGTCCTCGTCCAGTCCGAGGTCTACGACGACTTCGCGGCGCGCCTCGTCAAGCAGGTGGAGAGCCTGAAGGTCGGCGACCCGATGGACCCGACCGTGGACGTCGGCCCGGTCATCTCCAAGGGCGACGTGGAGCGGATCGACGCCTGGGTGAAGGAGGCGGTTTCCCAGGGCGCCGAGGTGCTGGTGGGCGGCCGGGCCGAGCCCCCCTTCTACCACCCGACGCTCCTCGCGCAGGTGAAGCCGGAGATGAAGGTCTGCCGGGAGGAGATCTTCGGGCCGGTCGTCACGATCAGCCCCTACGAGACCTTCGAGGAGGCGATCGCGATCGTGAACGACTCGCGGTTCGGCCTGCAGGCGGGCGTGTTCACGAACGACCTGAACCGGGCCTTCCAGGCCCATCGCGACCTGGAGGTCGGTGGGGTGATCGTGAACGACGTCTCGGCCTTCCGCGCCGACCAGATGCCCTACGGCGGTACGAAGGACTCCGGCTTCGGTCGCGAGGGGCTGCGGTGGGCGATGGAGGAGATGACCGAGCCCCGGATCATGGTCCTCTCGCACGTGCCCCTGTAGATGGGAACGCCGATCGCGGTCCTCGGTGCCGGCGCGATGGGCAGCGCCGCGGCGGTGCTGCTCGCGCGGCACGGCGACGTCGACCTGCTCGTGCTCGACGTGGACGGGGAGCGGGCCGAGCGGGTCGCCGCGCGCGTCGGCGCCGAGGGCCGGGGCTTCGACCCCGCGTCCGGCGAGCTCGTCGAGCTCCTGAAGCGGGTGCGCGCCGTGGCGGCGTGCATCCCGTACCGGGCGAACCTGCCGACGATGGAGGCGGCCCTCGCGGCCGGGTGTCACTACGCCGACCTCGGGGGCCTGTTCCACACCACGCGGAAGCAGCTCGAGCTCGACGGCCGGTTCCGCGAGGCGGGGCTCTCGGCCGTGCTCGGGATCGGCTCCGCCCCCGGCCTCACGAACGTGCTGGCGAAGCTCGGCGCCGACCGGCTCGACCGGGTCGACTCGATCGAGATGGCCGACGGCGCCGTCGACCTCGCCGCCGACGGGGGGTTCGGCGTGCCGTACTCGGCCGAGACGGTGCTCGACGAGTTCACGATGCCGGCCGTCGTGTTCGAGGACGGCGAGCTCCGCGAGGTGCCCGCGGGGTCCGGCGTGGTCGACTGGGACTTCCCGGAGCCGGTGGGGACGCAGCCGGCGATGTACACGCTGCACTCGGAGCCGGCGACGCTCCCGTGGACGATCCCCGGCGTCCGGGACGTGCGGTGGCGGCTCGCGCTCCCGCGGGCCGTCCACGAGGGGTTCGCCTTCCTCGTCGGGATCGGGCTCGCGAGCGCCGACCCCGTGCCGACGTCGGCCGGCCCCGTCGCCCCGCGCGAGGTGCTCGTGGCGGTGCTGAACCGGCTGCCGGCGCCGGAGGGCGAGCCGCGGGACGTCGAGTACCTCGACGTCCGGGTGCGGGGCGAGGAGGACGGGCGGGTGGTCGAGCATCGCGCCCTCGCCCGCTTCGACCCGAGCCCCGAGGGCCTGTCGGCCGGCGCCTTCGGCACGGCCCTGCCCATCACGATCTCGGCCCGGTGGCAGGCGGAGGGCAGGGTTCCGCCCGGCGTCCACCCCCCGGAGGTCGCCTTCGACGCGGCGGCGTTCGTGGCCGCCTGCGAGGCCGAGGGCGTGCGGTTCGAGACCTCGCTGCGGCCGCTGCCGTAGCCTCGGCGGCGCGACGGGCGGGGTACCCTGGAAGCGTGAACCCGGCGGCCATCGCGATCGGTCTCACGCTGCTCGCGCTCCTCGTCGCTGGGGTCATCCTCAACCTGCGGCGGGAGCGGCGCACGCGCCTGTTCATGCCCCCGCCGCTCCTGCTGGCCGTGGTCGTCCTGCTCGTGCTCGGCCTGGTCATCGCCCCCCGGCTGTTCGGGTTCGCCTTCCTGTTCCTGCCGCTGCTGTGGATCCGCCGCCCACGCCCGCGCGGTCGCGAGGACGAGGAGGAGCCAGAGGGAAGTGATCCCTGGTGGGATCCATGGGACGGGGACCGCTGAGCGTGGAGACGATCCTCGGCCTCGCCCTGCTCGGTGTGGCGGCCCTCGGCTACCGCCGAGCGATCGTGGCGGTCGAGCGCGCCTACGGGGCCCGCTGGGGCCGTTGGCGCTGGTGGGCGCAGATCCCGTTCTGGGCCGGGGCGGCGCTCGTCGCGGGGCTCGTCGGTGGGCCGGGGTGGGCGGTCCTGGTGATCGTCGCGGGCTCCGTGCTCGCGGTGGTGCTGCTGACCATGCGGTCGCTCGGTGGTCGTCGGTGAGCGGGGAGGGGGGCGGCGCTCGGCCGCGGG
>ML214220.1:2855-3625 GCA_004366195.1 Actinomycetota bacterium | reverse complement strand
ACGGTGGGCCTCGGCATGATGGGCTGGTGAGCGGTGGTTCGGCGATCGGCCGTCGGGGTGGGGAAGCGAGGTGAGTGGCGATGATGTGGGGATACGGATGGGGCGGCGGTCTCTGGGGTCTCCTCTCGATGGGTGTGTTCTGGGGTCTCCTCGGGCTGCTCCTCTACGCCGCCGTACGCGGATGGCGGAGCCCCCGGGAGGAGCGACCCGCCGAGGGGCCGCTGCGGATCCTGGCCGAGCGGTTCGCGCGGGGCGAGATCTCGCGCGAGGAGTTCGAGGACGGAGGCGGGTGCTGGAAGCGGAGGCGTCCTGAGACCGTCCCCCTGACGAGCCGCCGGGACGGAGCCGGTCCCGGCGGCTCGTCGTCGCGCCCGCACGGCCATTTCGGCTCGGCGGTCGGATGATCTACTATCCTCGGTCGGAGATGCAGGGAGCGAGCCGCTCTCGGACGGTGGGGGGACTGCTCGGTGTCGCGGCGCTGGCGGCGGTCGTCGTGACCCTCGCCCTCGTGCAGCTCCGGACCCGAGGCACGGACGTCGTGCCCGGGATCTCCATCGCCGACCACCGGGCGCAGGCGAGGATCGAGGACCGCCCGGCCCCCGCGTTCACGCTCCCCGCGCTCGATGGGAGCGGGACGATCTCCCTCGCCGGGTTCCGCGGCGAGGTGGTGGTGCTCAACTTCTGGGCGTCCTGGTGCGGCCCGTGCCGGGCCGAGGCCCCGCACCTCCAGGCGACCTGGGAGGAGTACCGCTCCCGCGGCGTCCGGTTCC